>WGBF01000199.1 GCA_015494485.1 bacterium
ATGCGTTTGTTGTTCAGGTATTCCACCACTTCCGGGTGGGCTTCAATAATAATCCGCCGGTCCATTTTGGACGCCGCATAGCGCCGCAACGCCCGTTCAATATTGGCCAGAATGGTCCCTTTGGTGGGGATTAAGCCGGTACCGTCGCACAGCGGGCAGGGTTCAGTCAAGTTGTAAATTAAACTGGGCCGAATCCGCTGCCGGGTCATTTCCACCAGCCCAAACCGGCTCATGCCTTCTATTTTGGTTACGGCCCGGTCCCGCGCAAATTCCTTGCGCAATTCGTTCAGGACTTTTTGCTTGTTGCTTTCTTCCTGCATGTCAATAAAATCGATGACAATTAACCCGCCAATGTCCCGGAGCCGCAACTGCCGGGCAATTTCCCGGGCAGCTTCCAGATTAATCTTCAAACTGTTGCGCTCGTGGTCTTTTTTACCGAAATACCGCCCGCTGTTGACGTCCACGACCGTCAGCGCTTCGGTGTGTTCAATAAAAATGTACCCACCGTTTTTCATCCACACCTTGCGCTGCAGGCTTTTCTGAATTTCCTCTTCGATGTGAAACACATCGAAAATGGGCTCCTTGGATTTAAAATACTCCACCCGTTTGTACAGTTCGGATTCCACTTCCTTTAAGTACCGAATGATTTCCCGGTACATTTTGCGGGTGTCCACTACCACCCGATGCACATCCGGGGTAAACAAATCGCGGATAACGCTGGATGCCATACCCAGGTCTTTGAACAGCAGCATGGGTGGTTTGGCCGTTTTAATCTTTTGTTGAATTTTAGCCCAGGTTTTCAGCAGCTTGTCCAGGTCCTGTTTTAAGACCTCTTCGGTTTTGCCTTCCGCCACGGTGCGGATAATCAAGCCAAAGTTTTTGGGCATTATTTTCCGTGCAATTTGCCGCAGACGACGCCGTTCCTTGGCGCTGGAAATTTTACGCGAAACGCCAATCCGGTGTTGATTGGGCACCAGCACCATAAAGCGCCCCGGAAGGGTTAATTCTGTGGTAACCCGGGGCCCCTTGTTGCTAATGGGCTCTTTAATAATCTGGACCACAATTTCCTGACCGTTGTGGAGCAGGTCAGAGGGGTCTACATCCGAATCCCCGTTTTTTTCCAGTAATTCTTCATCAATATCTGCAAACAATTGGTTGACGTTACTGCCCATATCAGAAAAATGTAAAAACGCATCCTGTTCGAAACCGATGTCAATAAATGCCGCCTGCATGCCTTTGACCACTTTGCGCACGCGGCCTTTGTAAATGTCGCCCACCATGCGTTCGTTGTCAGGGCGTTCCACAAATAATTCTACCAGTTTGCCATCTTCCAACAATGCAATGCGTGTATCCTCGTTGGTGGAGTTTATAATAATTTCTTTTCGCATACGTATCACCTCTTTCGCGTTTACGCGCGGATGTTCGGGGAGCGGACCTCCCGATAATCAGCGCTGGCCGGAATGCGGGAGTGCCGGTAAAACGGGCAGGGAGTTAAATAACGTCAAATGGGGTGTAGATGGAATTGCCATCCACAATGTACTGCCCTGTCCGCTGGATTAAAAACCGCCGGTAATCCATCCCGTGTGGTGCCAGCAGCGATTCCATAATTTCCGTAATCCGCGCCGTTCGTCCCTCTTTAACATCCACTTCAACCACAATTTTGTTCCCGGAGCGTTCCAGTCGGCTAACAAAGGGGCGAATATCCACTTCGCGAATTTCTTCTTTTACCTCGCGTTGGACAACCACAGATGATTGCTGAAGCCACTCTGTAAGCCATTCCTCCGGGATGTTGGTGTTCCCCAAAAATACTTCGTACGTGGAACGGTTAATGATTGCAGCCAGGGCAGGTACTTTGGTGTAAATGGCTTTATATTGTAAAATTTTCATGCCTTCGGGAAGATATTGATTGAACCGGGTTTGCAGGTCGGCTTCGCGCCCGATTTCCACTTCCATGTCCAGATATTCGGCAATGGAAGCCACGCCCAGGGCCAGGGGCGGTCCAAAGGAAATTTTGGGATGCGGGCGAAAGCCCTGCGTGTACACGATGGGGATTTCCGCCCGCCGGGCAGCGCGGTCAAAAATGCGGATGATGTCCAGATGGGGGATAAACCGCGCCGGCCCGGTTTTGGAATAGCGCAGCCGAATCCGTTTTTTAATGGGCGCAACAGTGGTGGTGCGGCGTTTGGCCCGGCGTCCAAATCGTACCGGTTGTTCCACCGTGGTTACGGCAGAATGAGCCGGTTGAGCCTGGTGCACACCGGCCCGTGCCAGTACCCCCGAAGCCGCCACTTCGCCGCGTTTAAAGCGCTTGTAACAGTGTACGTATTCTTCGAAGACTTTGCGCTGTAGTCCGCATCCCAGGCAGACGTGGTCTTTACAGTCCGGACTTACCGCCCCCTGGTAAGCCCGCATGCGTTCCCGGTTTAAATAGGAACGCAACACGCCCACGTCGATGTGATCCCAGGGAAGGGGCAACGTGGTGGAAATGGCTTCGATACGGTCCCGCCAGTTGATGTTTGCCTGCTGGAATGCGGCTTCCCAGCGTTCCCATTGAAACTGGTCTTTCCAGCCATCAAAACGGGCGCCGGCGTGAAACGCCAGTTCAATGGCATCCGCAACCCGCCGGTCGCCGCGGGCAATAACGGTTTCCACGGTTACCACATACGGATCCCGCCAGCTGATGTTAATGCGGCTGTCCGGTAGCTCCTTTAAAATAATCTGGATTTTGGCATCCAGTTTTTCGGGGGCTTCCTGACGTTCCCATTGAAATGGTGTGTGGGGTTTGGGTGAAAATGGCGAAACACCCATGTTAAACCGTACCGACCCGTATTTTTTGGAGAACGCCAGTACCCGCTTCATTAAATCGGTAATGGCGTAAATATCTTCCTCTGTTTCGGTGGGAAGTCCAATCATAAAGTAAAATTTGATTAATTGCCAGCCATTTTCCAGCACCATTTCAAGGGTGGAAAAAATATCTTCTTCCCGAATATTTTTGTTAATCACATTGCGTAAGCGCTGGCTACCTGCCTCTGGCGCAAACGTAAAACCGCTTTTCTTTACCATTCCGGCAAACTGCACCATGTCAATGGAAATATTGTCCAGGCGCAGTGACGGAAAGGAAAAGCGAACATGTTTGTTTTCTACCAGCGCTTTTTCTTTGCTCATCAACCACTGCAGTTGGTCATAATCCGATGTGTTGAGCGAAAGCAGCCCGATTTCATCATACCCGGTGCTGCGTAACGCCTGGTCAGTCTGTTCCAGCACATCGGTTGCCGGCCGCTGCCGAACCGGACGATAAATCATGCCGGCACTGCAAAACCGACACCCTTCCGTGCACCCCCGCATCACTTCCACGGAAAGGCGGTCGTGGGTAATGCCAATAACCGGCACCAGGGGTTTTACCGGATAATTTTCTTTTTTTAACTCCGGCAATACCCGTTTGCGAATTTTGTTGGGTGCGTCCGGTTCTGTTTTTTCCAGGCCATCAAACATGCCGGCAGCGGTGTAAACGGGTCGGTAAAATGCGGGTATGTACATGCCCTCAATGCTACTCAGGGCTTTTAACACTTGGTGGCGCGGCCATTGTTCACGGCGCGCCTGCATCAGTACCTGGCTGATTTCCACCACCGCTTCTTCGCCGTCTCCCACCAGAACGGCATCGAAGAAGGGGGCAATGGGTTCCGGATTGGTGGCTAACGGTCCCCCGGCAATAACAAAGGGGTGATGATCCTGCCGGTCGCTGCTGCGCAGGGGAATGCCACCCAGATCCAGCATGTTAAGGATGTTGGTGTACGTTAGCTCGTATTGTAACGTAAAACCAACAAAATGAAATTGATGTAACGGAGTTTTGGACTCCAGCGAAAACAGGGGAATGCCCTTTTCCCGCATAATCGCTTCGGCATCCACCCAGGGGGCATACACCCGCTCTGCCCACACCCGGGGCTCACGGTTTAAAATGTAATACAGAATTTCGAACCCAACGTGGGACATCCCCAGTTCATACACTTCCGGGAAACACAGCGCTACCCGTAAATCCACTTCCTGCGGATTTTTTACGACAATATTGTATTCGTTCCCCAGGTAACGCCCCGGTTTCTGGACAAATGGGTAAAATTCATTTTCCAGCAGTTTCTTGAAATCGCTCATCGATAGGCAAGTTTTTCTAAATCCTCTTTAATTTTGGGGATGCTTTCCGTGGTATCCGGTACCACAATGATGGCGTTTTCGCCAGCTACGGTGGCTAAAATGTGGGGGTGTTTCAGCTGGTCAATAAAAATGGCAACCCCTTTGGCGCGCCCCGTCAGGGTGCGAATAATCACCAGGTTTTCGTTGTTGTAAATGCCCAGAATTTCCATGCCAATCACTTTTACAAAGGACTGGCTACCTTCTTCCTCGGAAATTACGTAGCGGTAGCCTTCCGGGGACGGGGTGCGGATAATGCCCATTTCCTGCAAGTCGCGGGAAAGGGTGGCCTGGGTGGTGTGATACCCGCGTTCTTTGAGTTTTTCCAACAGTTCTACCTGGTTGGAAATATGCTCTTCCTGCACAATTTGTTTAATCACAAACTGACGCTCTTTTTTCTTTGCCATTGCGTTACTCCTGCTTCCTTTGGTTCTGTTTCCACTTACGGTTTTTCAAGAGTCCCGGACAGCCTGTGCTGCCCGGGACTCAAAAATCCTCACACATTATCGAATGAAACCGGCAAAAAGTTCCGCCGGATTTAATTTTCTTTCTTTTCCTTCAGGGCTGCCTGGGCCGCGGCCAGCCGGGCAATGGGCACCCGGTACGGCGAAGCACTGACGTAATCCAGATTGATCCGATGGCAAAATTCCACGGATTGCGGATCGCCGCCGTGTTCCCCACAAATACCTACCTTCAGGTCATTGCGGGTTTCCCGGCCCCGTTTAACGCCCCAATCCATCAGCACACCAACGCCTTCTTCGTCAATGGACTGGAAGGGGTCGTAGGGCAGAATTTCGTGTTCCAGATAGAAGGGAATGAATTTCCCGGAATCGTCCCGCGACATGGCAAAGGTGGTCTGGGTCAGGTCGTTGGTACCAAAGCTGAAGAATTCCGCCACCGTGGCAATCTGGTCGGCCCGTACCGCTGCCCGGGGCACTTCAATCATGGTACCTACCTTGTAATCCACTTCAAAACCGTATTTTTCAAATACCTTTTTGGCGACATCCCGAACCACCTTTTCCTGCTCTTTCAGTTCGTTCACGTGGGAGACCAGTGGAATCATGATTTCCGGTTTTACGTCAATGCCCTGTTTTTTGACTTCACAGGCGGCTTCCAGAATGGCCTGTGCCTGCATTTCGGTAATTTCCGGGTAGGTAATACCCAGACGGCATCCGCGGTGACCCAGCATGGGGTTGAATTCCTTCAGGGATTCCACCCGCTCTTTAATTTTCTGGAAGGGGACGCCCAAATCGTCTGCCAGTTCCTGTAGTTCTTTATCGGTGTGGGGTAAGAATTCGTGCAGGGGCGGATCCAGCGTCCGGATGGTGACCGGGCGGTCTTCCATCACCTTGAAAATGCCAATGAAATCTTCCCGCTGCATGGGCAACAATTTGGCCAGGGCTTTGCGGCGATCGTCCGACGTGTCCGCAATGATCATCTCACGCACGGCTTTAATGCGGTCGCCGCCAAAGAACATGTGTTCGGTGCGGCACAGCCCGATGCCTTCTGCCCCAAAGGCAATGGCCGTAGCCGCCTGATCCGGCTGGTCGGCGTTGGTGCGCACACCCAGCCGCCGGAATTCATCTGCCCATTTCATCATTTGTTCGTAGGTGTGGTACGTGCGGGATTCTTCCGGTTTTAAGGTTTTTTCCAGCAATACCTGCAGTACTTCGCTGGGTTTGGTGCTGATTTTGCCCTCAATAACTTCACCGGTGGTGCCATCAATGGAAATCCAGTCGCCTTCTTTTACGACTTTGCCACCCACACGGAATTCTTTTGCTTTGTAATCAATAACCAGCGATTCGGCGCCCACGATACAAACCTTCCCCATCTGGCGTCCCACCAGGGCAGCGTGGGAGGTCATGCCACCGCGGGCGGTTAAAATACCAACCGCTGCGCTCATGCCCTTGATGTCTTCCGGGGAGGTTTCAATGCGAACCAGAATGACCGGATCGCCTTTTTTGGCCCATTCCACCGCATCCGTGGCGCTAAATACCACCCGACCACTGGCGGCACCGGGACCGGCGTTTAACCCTTTGGCCAGCAGGCGCCCTTCGGCAATGGCCTGTTTCTTTTCTTCCGCATTAAAGATGGGCCGTAACAGTTGGTTTAACTGGTCGGGTTCCACCCGCAACAGGGCTTCTTCTTTGGTAATTAAGCCTTCTTCCACCATGTCCACGGCAATGCGGAATGCAGCAAAGCCGGTCCGTTTCCCCACACGGGTCTGCAGCATCCACAGTTTGCCCTTCTGAATGGTGAATTCCATGTCCTGCATGTCGCGATAGTGGCGTTCCAGCTTTTCGGCAATTCCTTCCAGCTCCTTGTACACGTCGGGCATAATATCGGCCAGCTTTTCAATGGGGATTGGGGTACGGATACCGGCCACCACGTCTTCGCCCTGGGCATTAATTAAAAATTCCCCGTACAAGCGTTTTTCGCCGGTGGCGGGGTCGCGGCTAAAGGCCACACCGGTTCCGGAATCGTCACCCATGTTTCCGAACACCATGCTGACCACATTCACTGCCGTACCCCATTCATCGGGGATGTTGTTTAACTTGCGGTACACCTTGGCGCGTTCATTGTCCCAGGAACGGAACACGGCACCAATGGCACCCCACAGCTGATCCATGGGGTCTTCCGGAAAATCCTGACCGGTTTTTTCTTTAATCAGTTGTTTGAATTCCACCACCAGTTCTTTCAGGTCGTCGGCAGTTAATTCCGTATCATACTGAACACCACGGGCTTTTTTCTTTTCTTCCAGAATCTTTTCAAAGGGATCAATTTCCGCTTCGCTTTCCGGTTTTAATCCCAGCACCACGTCGCCGTACATCTGGACAAACCGACGGTAGCTGTCGTAACCAAAACGGGGGTTATTGGTCTTTTTAATCAACCCCTGCACGGTTTCATCATTCAGCCCCAGGTTCAATACGGTGTCCATCATACCGGGCATGGAAACCCGTGCACCGGAGCGCACGGACACCAGCAGGGGATTTTCCGGGTCACCAAATTTGGCCCCCATTGCCTCTTCGGTTTTACGGAGCGCTTCCATCACCTGGTCTTCCAGGCCTTCCGGGTAGGTGTAATTATGCTGATAATAATAGGTACACACTTCGGTGGAAATGGTAAAACCGGCAGGTACCGGGATTCCAAGGTTGGTCATTTCAGCGAGATTCGCGCCTTTACCACCCAGCAAATCCTTCATATCCGCACGGCCTTCCGCCTTCCCGTTCCCGAAAAAATACACGTACTTTTTCATAGTACAACGTCCTCCTTCATGTTAATCTGTCCGCTTCGCCGTCATAGCAGCGTTTTTTCACTGCTAAGGGCAAAAAATTTAATATTAAGGTATAAATATTGCAAAAGCTTAAAAATTACACTTTCTGCATCGTAAATTCTTCCATCCTTTTGCATTTCACTAATCGTAAATTTAGATGAAAAATTCCCGGTAAAGAAACAGAATTAAATTCAGTTGTCCGCCGGTTGAATGTGAAACCCGTAGGGCGTATATTCTTTAGAATATATGAAGAAGAAAACGATGACTGGAGGTGATTCCTGTGTACCGAATCGTCATTGATGGCATGGGGGGCGATTTTGCGCCGGATGAAATTGTGAAAGGAGTGCACGCTGCGCTGGAAGAAGACCCGGAGATTTTCGCCATTATTGTTGGGGATGAAAAGAAACTTGAACCATTGGTGGAAGAACTTGGTCTGCCCGCAGACCGATTCCGTATTGTTCATACCGAGCAATTTATTACCATGGACGATCCGCCCAAAGAGGCGCTGGATTTAAAACCGGAAGCGTCCATAATTGTCGCCAGTAAATTGTTGGCGGCCGGGGAAGGGGATGCGCTGGTGAGTGCCGGAAATACCGGTGCCACCATTTTGGCGGCTTCGCGGAACATTCCCCGCATGCCCGGCATTGAACGCGCTGCCCTGGCAGCGGTTTTTCCTGCGGTGAAAAATCATCCCGATGATCCGGGCAAAACCATTATGCTGGATGTGGGGGCAACCCTGCACTGTACGCCTAATCAACTGGTGAATTTTGCCTTCATGGGCAAGCATTATGCTGCGGAAGTGCTGGGAATTGAAAACCCGCGCATTGCCCTTTTAAACATTGGGGAAGAGGATACCAAGGGGCACGAAGTGCTGGTGGAAACCCACGCCAAGTTGCGGGAAATTCCCGAGTTGCATTTTATTGGCAATGTGGAAGGAAAGGACATTATGCGCGGGGTAGCCGATGTTATTGTTACGGAAGGATATGTGGGAAATATCGTGCTGAAGGCGCTGGAAGGACTGGCAGAACTGGCGTTTGAAATGGGCAAGAAAGCCTGGAAAAAGAATGTGGTGGCCAAAATGGGCATTGCCATGCTGGCGCCGCTGATCCGCAAAGTGAAGCATCGGGTGGATTACACCGAATACGGCGGGGCGCCTATTCTGGGCTTCCAGAAGCTGGTGGTAAAAGCCCACGGCCGCAGCAATGCCAAAGCCATTAAAAACGCCATTTTACTGGCCAAAAAATCGGCCGAAAACCGCATGGTGGAAATGCTGCAGCATTCCATTAAAGAATATTATTTGCACATGCTGGAAGGGTAACCGTAGTGGCGTGTCCGTGTGGTGCTTAAACGCAATTGCCCTGTAAGGATGAGGTTGGAATGAAAGCCATTGTCATAAAGGAACCGGGAGGACCGGAACAACTGGTTATTCAGGAGGTACCGGATCCTGTTCCGGCAGCAGATGAAATTTTAGTGCGGGTGACCGCCGCCGGGGTCAACCGGGCTGATATTCTCCAGCGGCAGGGGAAATATCCCCCGCCACCGGGGACACCACCCTATCCGGGGCTGGAAATTGCCGGGGTGGTGGAAGCCGTCGGGGAGCAGTGCCACCGCTGGAAAGTGGGAGACCGGGTGTGCAGTATTCTCTCCGGGGGTGGCTATGCCCAGAAGGTCACGGTTCCGTGTGAGCTGGCGATGCCGGTTCCCCCGCATTTAACCGATGAAGAAGCGGCAGCCATTCCGGAAGTTTTTTTAACGGCATATCAAACCCTCATCTGGATTGCCGGATTAAAAAACGATGAGTTTGCCCTAATCCATGCCGGTGCCAGTGGCGTGGGAACGGCCGCCATTCAGTTAGCCCGCGTGGTGGGCGCTTACCCCATGGTAACGGCAGGTTCGGAAGAGAAAATTGCTTTTTGCCGTCAGCTGGGGGCCATTGGGGGCGTGAACTACAAAAAAGAAGCATTTCCTCCCAAAATTCTTGACCTTACGAACGGCCACGGCGCCGATGTGGTGCTGGATCCTGTAGGGGCACCGTATTTTCTGCCCAATCTGGAAGCACTGGCCATGGACGGACGCATTGTGCTGATTGCCACCATGGGCGGTACACGGGTGCCTGAAGTGAATTTACGGGCATTGTTTAAAAAACGCGCCCAAATTACCGCTTCCACCCTGCGCAGCCGTTCGCTGGATTACAAAATTGCCCTCTCCCGGGAGTTTGCCCGAACCATGATGTCCCGCTTCGATAGCGGCGAGTTGAAACCCGTGGTGGACAAAATCTTTTCCTGGCGGGATGTGCAGGAAGCCCATCGGTACATGGAAGCCAATTTGAACAAGGGCAAAATTATTCTTCGCATCGACGCGTAGGCTTTTCACCGGGGACCGCCAGCTCTTGTTTCCTCAACCGTTTTTTACCTGCCAAACGGGAACCTTTTGCCCCTCAGTTGCTTTAGTAGGGTGTTCACCGTAAATTGGACAGATGATGTACAAGGACTTACCCAGACATACGCCCATTGCGGTGTTGCTTTCCGGCGGGGTGGACAGTTCCCTGGCCTTACGGCTTTTGGTAGAGGCCGGTTTTACCAATGTGACCGCCTTTTACATTAAAATCTGGCTGGAAGAGGAACTGGCCTTTCTGGGGGATTGCCCCTGGGAGACAGACATCCAGTATGCCCGCGCCGTGTGCGAGCAGGTGAACGTGCCGCTGGAAATCGTTCCCCTGCAGCGGGAGTACTACGACCGTGTGGTGCAGTACGCATTGCGGGAGTTAAAAGCAGGGCGCACTCCTTCTCCGGATATTTTCTGCAACGAGCAAATTAAATTTGGCGCCTTCCTGGAGAAGATTGACCCGCGGTTTCAAAAGGTTGCTTCCGGCCACTATGCGCGGATTGAATACCGGGATGGCAAATACTGGCTGAAGCGGGCGCCGGATCCGGTAAAGGACCAGACGTATTTTCTGTCCTACCTTACGCAGGAACAACTGGCGCGCATCCTGTTCCCGGTGGGGGAGTACAACAAGCGGCAGGTGCGGGAGCTGGCACATCGGTTTAATCTGCCTACCAAGGACCGTCCGGACAGCCAGGGCATTTGCTTTCTGGGTAAAATAAAGTACGCCGATTTTGTAAAGGCCCACTTTGGCGAAAAACCC
>WGBF01000200.1 GCA_015494485.1 bacterium
GCCCCAGGTTAGGGATTACCCAGCATCAAATAAAGCCCCGAAGGGGCGTCACACCGCAACATACCACGGATAAATTGTGTTTTTTTGTATTTAAACATGTTTCGCCCCTTCAGGGCGCCAATTTTATTTTGGCTCTTTACCCAGGGCTGCGCCCTGGGCTACCCCTGTGTGACCCCTTCGGGGTCATTTAAAATTCAACGCACCCCCTTGTTCACACCGTGATAGCGTGCTGCCACCAGTTTCCCCCCTCTCTTCTGCCGAAGAGAGGGGGCAGGGGGTGAGTTGGGATGCGTTAGCGGAGCGAAAAATCTCTGGTGCTTCGCTGTCTCTTCGATGTTCAATCAAAAAACCCATCCTACTGGATCGTCAAAATTCAATTTGCCCTTTTTGCTTAAAACCGCCACGGGCGCGAAGACCGCAGAGTCCGCAGCGAATTATTCTTCAAATTTTCAACGTTATTATTGCACACTTTGTGACATTTGATTTTTTAGGCGACCTTAACGCCCTCAGCGGTTAAAAATTGAAATAGGTATTAGGGTCTTTGACGCGCTTCCGCGATAAAAACAAGCACTCCGGGATAGGGATTAAAATGGGTTCGAATTTCACGGTAACTGTTGGAGAAAAGGGGGTGTGACAATCATTCCACATCCACGGCCATCATGGCGCGGAGCATGTTGGCGCGCCGGTGGACATCATCAACCGTAATATTTTTTAAGCGGGAAAAGCTAAAATCTTCCACCACAAATGAAGCCACAGTACTCCCGTAAATGACAGCATTTTTTAAATGACCATTGGAAATGGAATTCTTGGCGGCCAGGTAACCCAAAAAGCCGCCTGCAAAGGTATCGCCTGCGCCGGTGGGGTCCATGACATTTTCCACCGGAAACGCCGGGGAGAAGAAATACCCTTCTTTGGTTACCAGAATGGCGCCGTGCTCTCCTTTTTTAATCACCAACGCCCGGGGTCCCCGGGTAAGGAGTTCCGCAGCTGCACTGTAGAGCCGTACAGAACCGGTAAGTTCGCGGATTTCTTCATCATTCACAATAAGTACATCTACCCGTTTAATTACTTCCTCCAGGGCATCCCGTTTTCCACTAATCCAGAAATTCATGGTATCCAGCACCGTCAACCGGGGATTATGCACCGTTTGCAGCACCTTCAACTGAAGTTCGGGGTCAATATTGGCCAGAAAGATGTAGGTGCTATCCCGGTAATGTTCCGGAATCTGCGGGCTAAATTTCTCAAACACATTCAGGTAGGTAAACAGGGTCACCCGGCGGTTCATATCGCTTTTATACCGGCCGCCCCAGCGAAAGGTGAGTCCATCCTCAATCATCAGGCCATCCAGATCCACATTGCGATGCCGCAAAAACTCAATTTGTTCAAAGTCAAAATCTTTACCCACGACTCCCACAACGTTGACGGGAGCAAAAAAACTGGCGGCGGCGCTGAAATACAGGGCGGATCCACCGGGACTATCTTCCACTTTGCCAAAAGGCGTTTCCACAGTATCCAGAGCAATTGAACCAACAACTAAAATGGACATGACAAACCTTTCGTGTTAAGCCTGTGTTATTATCGAAGATTTACTGGAAACGTTTACCGCTGCCTGCTGTTACATGCGTTCCGGGGCACGAATACCCAGAATGGCAAATCCGTTTGCCAGAACCTGTTTGGTGGCCAACGAAAGTGCCAGCCGGGCCTGGGTTAATTCCGGGTCATCGGTTAGCACCCAGCATTCGGTATAAAATTTGTGAAAAGCGGCCGATACCTCGGATAAATACCGGGTAATGGGATGCGGTTCCAGTTCATCAATGCACCCCTTCACCACTTTGGGAAATTCCATCAGTTTTTTGATTAATTGAAATTCGGCTTTCTCCGCCAATCGATGGACCGCTTCCATGTTGTGAAAGCGAATCCCTTTTTCCTCCGCGTTGCGCAAAATGCTGCAAATTCGGGCATGGGCGTATTGATTGTAATACACCGGGTTTTCATCGGACTGAGTTTTTGCCAGGGTTAGGTCGAAGTTCAAATGGCTTTGCCGGCCCCGCATAAGGAAGAACCAGCGGGTTACATCGGGTCCCACTTCATCAATTAAATCATCCAGGGTAATGAAGTTGGCCTTTCGGGTGGACATTTTCACCTTTTCTTTACCCTCGTACAGGGTAACAAACTGGTGAATCAGGACTTTTATTTTTGACACATCATATC
>WGBF01000201.1 GCA_015494485.1 bacterium
ATAAGAGACAGTTAATTAACCGCTACGTAAAACCGGAACAAAAAGCAGACTGGGAAGAAAAAGCCCACTCCCTCCCTCACATTCAACTGGATGATAAAAATGTTTCCGACCTGGAAATGATTGCCAGCGGCGCCATGAGCCCCTTAACGGGTTTCATGACCGCTAAAGATTACAACAGTGTGGTGGAAAACATGCGGCTGGCCAACGGGTTGGTGTGGAGCATTCCCATTACCCTGGCAGTGAATGGGGAAACCCGCGCCGCCATCGAAAAAAGCGCTCAGGTAGCGCTGGATGCCCCCGATGGCACCCTGTTAGCCATTCTGGATGTGGAGGACATCTTCGAATATGATAAGGAAAAAGAAGCAGCAAACGTTTTCCGCACCACGGATGAAGCCCATCCCGGTGTGGCGTACGTCTATCAACAGGGCGATTATCTGGTGGGTGGAACCATCCACATGATTAACCGCCCCAACCACACCGACTTTGTAGAATTTCGTCTGGAGCCGGCCGAAACGCGAAAGGCGTTTGAAGAACGCGGCTGGAACACGGTGGTTGCATTTCAGACGCGGAACCCCATCCATCGCGCCCACGAATACCTGCAAAAATGTGCGCTGGAAATTGTGGACGGTCTGCTCATTCATCCTCTGGTGGGTCGCACCAAAGCGGATGACATTCCGGCCGATGTGCGGATGAAAAGCTACCAGGTATTGCTGGACAAGTACTACCCCAAAAACCGGGTACTGCTTTCCGTGTTTCCGGCAGCCATGCGCTATGCGGGTCCGCGGGAAGCCATTTTTCATGCCCTGGTGCGTAAAAATTACGGTTGTACCCACATCATTATTGGCCGGGACCATGCCGGTGTGGGCAATTACTACGGCACGTACGATGCCCAACACATTTTCCGGGAATTCCAGCCGGAAGAACTGGGCATTACTCCCCTCTTTTTTGAACACGCATTCTATTGCAAAGCGTGCGGCAATATGGCCAGCGCCAAAACCTGCCCTCACGACAGCAGCGAACATGTGTTCCTGAGTGGCACCAAAGTACGGGCCATGCTGGCAAACGGGGAACTGCCTCCCAAGGAATTTACCCGGCCGGAAGTGGCGCAAATTCTCATGGAAGCGGTAAAAAGCAAGGCGTAATTTGTTCCAACATTTGATTTGAAAAAGCCAGGGCAACAGCTCTGGCTTTTTTTATTCCCGGTGCTTCCGGGGAAATCCGCCGTTCAACTTCTTTCCCGTCTCAGATCCACCTTATCTGCTCTGTCACCCCAGGGCAACGTAACGATTTCCTTGTTGCTATTATTTACTGGCAATGATTTACACCCATGATGCCCGCAGCATTAAATAATTCAATTGGGTAGGCTGAATGCTGGAGAACAGCGTACAAAGGTCAGCATTTACCGCAGGTACACCCAGTAAATGACCGCCACAGCGGTAAGTGCGGTAATCAGTTGCAGGGGAATCCCAATGCGGAGAAAGTCCCGAAAGCGATACCCGCCGGGACCGTAAACCATCATGTTGGTCTGGTAACTGATGGGGGTAGCAAAGCTTCCGGCTGCTGCAATGGCCACGGCAATTCCCAGGGCATGGGGATTCAATCCGGTGGCCTGTGCCACAGAATACCCTACCGGAAACAGTAAGGCGGCCGTTGCATTACTGGTAATAATGGTATTGTAGGCACTGGTCACCAGAAACAAAGTCCCCACAATTCCCAGCGCGCCACCTACTGAACCAATCTGAATAATACCGCTGGCAATCAACTGCGCCAGACCGGAATTGCGGATCCCTTCACTAATGGCAAATGCCCCGGCAATCACCACCAACACCCGAAAATCCACCGCAGCCCGCGCCTCAGCAGGCCGCAGAATACCCAGCACAATCATCAGCACCACTGCCAGCAGCGCGGATACCACCAGAGGGAATACATTAAAGACCGTCAGCCCCAGCATTCCCACAAAAATGGCAATGGAAGCGTACGCCTGCCAGCGGGGACGGGATGGGATGTCATCGGACGGAGACACCAGATAAAAATCGTTGCTGTGGTAATACCGGTTGCGGAAATCCCGGTCGGCCAGCAATAACAGGGTATCTCCGGGTTTCAGAACAATGTCCCCAATTTTCTGCTGTATCCGTTCCCCATGCCGGTGAATGGCAATAATCACAGCATTGTACCGCTGCCGGAAATTACTCTCCCGCACGTTTTTCCCCACCAGCGGAGACCCCGGCGAGACCACTGCCTCATAAGCTTTAATGCGGGTGTTGTCGTACTGTTTTAAATCGAATCCGGTATCCCGCGTTAGCACCAGGCCCGGTGTTTTTTGCAACTCCAGAATGGTTTTAGGCAATCCGGTAAAGAAAAGGCGGTCGCCGGGTAAAATGACCTCATCCGGAGGGGCAGGTGTAATAACCTGACCGTTGCGTTCTATCTGAAACAAAAACAACCCTTTCAGGTGCCGCAAACCAGCCTGCTGGATGGTTTGGCCGATGTGCGCGTAGTCCGAGGTCACCCGCAGAGCAATGACGAATTCCCGGGTATTCTTCCCCAGTTCCACCATGGGTTCCTTGCGTTCCGGTAGTAAGGTTTTCCCCGCAATCACAAGGAATATCAGCCCCACAATGGCCACCGGAATACCAACGGGTGAAATTTCAAACAGGGACAGCCCCGGCAAACCGAATTCAATCATTAACCCGTGAACAATCAGGTTGGTGCTGGTACCGATAAGGGTGGTCATCCCACCCAGAATAGCCGCATAGGAGATGGGAATCAGAAAGCGTGAGGGTGCCAGGTCGTGCTTTTCTGCCCAGGCCCGGATAGCGGGTATCATTATTGCCACCACCGGGGTGTTGTTCATAAATGCCGAAATCCCCGCCACCGGAAAAACCACCCGGCTTAAGGCTTTACCCGGGGATTGAT
>WGBF01000202.1 GCA_015494485.1 bacterium
ACCCTGAACGGCGGCTATGGCAGCAAACTGGTGGCGGAAGGTACCGGCATATTGTTAAATAACGAAATGGATGATTTTGCTGCCAAACCCGGTACACCCAACATGTTTGGCTTGGTTCAGGGGGAAGCCAACGCCATTGCACCGGGCAAACGGATGCTGAGCTCCATGACGCCCACGATTGTCACAAAGAATGGCCGCTTAATTGGAGGGGTAGGAAGCCCTGGAGGCGCAACCATCATCACATCGGTGTTGCAGGTGCTCATCAATAAAATTGATTACAAGGTGTCTCTGAGCGACGCCGTATCTGCCGGGCGCTTTCACCAACAATGGCTTCCAGACACCGTATTTGTTGAAAAAAGACAATTTCCTGACCACACCATTAACCAACTGCAGCGGTGGGGTATCCAGGTGGTCTTCCGGGATAAAATCGGGGATATTCAGGCAATCTGGCGTACGGAATTCGGATGGGAAATTGCTTCCGACCCCCGACGTTCCGGATTTCCGGTAGGATATTAGGAGAGAAGGCGAAATGAACCGCACACCGTCCAAAAACGGAGAACGCAACGTGAGAGAAATTTATCGTCGAATTATGCGCTTTTTTGAATATTACATCCTGTTTTGTTTTGTGATGATTATGATTTTACCCCTGTTTGATTACAGCTGGGTACCACCGGTAACCCGGTTTTTCTATTTTACCGGGTTTCCATTGCTCCTGTTTTTACTTATTGTGAGTTTATTCAAGGATTCGCTCCTGGATTTTCTTGAGAAAAAGTATTCGTCCACAAACACAACGAAACAACGGAAATAATATGGTTCATTTTTCTCCCGAACGCCTGGATTCGCTTTTGCAGAATGCCCGGGGTAAAAAAATCATGGTTGTTGGGGACATGATGGTGGACCGCTATTTGTGGGGAACCGTTACGCGGTTAAGCCCGGAAGCCCCGGTGCCCATTATAAATATTGAAGATGAAGACATTCGTTTTGGGGGGGCAGCCAACGTTGCCAATAACATCATCAGTCTGGGTGCGGAACCCATTGTGGTGGGCGTTATCGGCAAAGACTTCTGGGGATTGCGGTTTAAATCCATGCTGGAGGAACGGAATTTAACTTCTGACGGATTGATCGTGGAAGCCAATCGTCCCACCACCATTAAAACCCGGATCATCGGCAACAACCAGCACATTGCCCGCGTGGATCGGGAAAAAACGTACCCCATTCAAAAAGAAACGGTTCAAAAAATTATTCGCTTTGTGGAAAGCCAACTGCCGGTTCTGGATGCCATTATCCTGCAGGACTACAACAAAGGCGTGCTAACACCGGAGTTAATCACGGCTATTGTGGAATTAGCCAATAACCACGGAATTATTGTCACCGTAGATCCCAAATTTCACAACTTCATGAGCTATAAACGGGTAACCCTGTTTAAGCCCAACCGCCGGGAAACCGAAGAAGCGCTGGCAACCCGTTTAACCACCCGCGATGAAATCATTGCCGCGGGGAATCGTCTGTTAACCGCCCTGGAGGCTCAGGCGGTGCTTATTACGCTGGGGGAAAAGGGCATGGCTTTATTTCAACGGCAGGAAGAACCGGTATTTATGGTTACCCGCGCCCGCAAGGTGGCGGACGTGTCCGGTGCGGGGGATACGGTAATTGCCAGTGTAACCGTTACCTTAAGTGCCGGTGCCACCATGGAAGAAGCCGTTGTCCTTTCCAATTACGCTGCCGGTGTGGTGTGCGAGGAAGTTGGGGTTGTGCCCATCACCGTAGAAGCCCTGAAAAAAACCGTTGTGGCAAATCAGGCTTTCTTTAATCAGATTGATCAAAAACAACCGGACCATCCCGATGATGCGTAAACAAACGTTACAGCAACTTCAACACAAAATTAAATCCCTGGATGAGTTAAAGGTTTTGCGGGACTTGTGGGCCCGGGAAGGAAAAACCCTGGTGTTTACCAATGGCGTTTTCGATTTAATCCACCGGGGGCACGTGGAGTATCTGGCACAGGCCCGCGATCTTGGTGATATTCTGGTGGTGGGATTAAACAGCGACCATTCGGTAAAACGCATTAAGGGGCCAACCCGCCCCATACAACCGCAGGAAGACCGGGCGCTAATTTTGGCCGCGTTTCAATTTGTTGACTACATCACAATTTTTCATGAAGATACCCCTATTCATGTAATTACCACCCTGGTACCCGATGTTTTGGTAAAAGGTGGCGATTATACTATTGATACTGTTGTGGGCCACGACATTGTGGAAGAACACGGCGGTAAAACGGTGATTTTACCCTTTGTCAAAGACAAGTCGTCCACCAGTATCATTGAACGAATATTAAAGACGCAGGGAACGGCTTCCAAAACCACGGAGGGTAACACGTGACACCACAACGTTTGGCAACAGCAATTGGTCTCATTCTGATTTTCCTAAATTTTTTTGCCTGTAACCCCGTTTCTGTGCGTGAAGGAGGTCACCCCAAAACTCCTGACAATGAGAACAGCGCCCAACAGGCCGAACAACGGGTTGAAATGCTCCTCGATTCCCTGAATACCAAAATAGACGAGGGAGATACCACCGGTTTTGCTACTTTGTATGAAAGTGCCCTTGTTACCCTGGACTCCCTTCAATTAAGTGGAAGCATGTCCCCCGGAATTTACCCGTATTACCGCTCCCATCTGGATTCTCTGTGGGAGGAGTACCAATCGTTTACACACGCCCAAAAGGATTCGTCTGAAATTGCAGACGTCTTTCACCGCATTGACCAAATTGCAGACAGTCTGGAAGAAGCCGACACCACCGAAGTACTCATTCCCGATATCATTAATCAACACCACATGATGCGAATCCCGCTGGTGTTAAACCGGCAGGTGGAGTCCGCCATTAAATACTTTACCACCACCCGACGGGGCCGGCGTGTATTTTCCGTGTGGTTAAAACGTGCCGGACGGTATGAAAAATTGATCCGTTCCATTTTGCGGGAAGAAGGCGTACCGGAGGAACTGTTTTACCTTGCCATGATTGAAAGCGGTTTAAATCCCAATGCCCGATCCTATGCGCGGGCGGTGGGCATCTGGCAATTTATTGGCTCTACCGGACGGGCTTATGGGCTCCGCTACAGCTGGTGGTACGACGAACGCCGGGACCCGGTGAAAAGTACCCGTGCAGCAGCCCGACATTTAAAAGATTTGTACGACCGCTTTGGTGATTGGTATCTGGCGTTAGCGGGTTACAATTTCAGCCCCAGGAAGATTGAGTATCGCCTGCGTCGGTACAAAGTTTCCAGGTACTGGGACCTCCCTCGCCTTCCCCGCCAAACCCGCAATTACGTACCGACATTCATTGCGGCAGCCATTATTGCCAAAAATCCGGAAAAGTACGGTTTTAACGTGACCCCGGATCCGCCGCTGGAGTTTGATACCGTCATGGTGCGGGAAACCGTTGACCTGAATATCGTTGCACAATGCGTTAGCAGTACATTTTCAACAATCAAAGAACTCAATCCCGAATTACTTCGTTGGTGTACTCCGCCGGACCGCAAAGAGTGGGTTTTAAAAATTCCCAAAGGCACCCGGGAGCAGTTCCTAACCGAATACGCCAAAATTCCGGACAATAAAAAATTCACCTACATTCGCCATCGCATCCGGTTTGGAGAAACATTGTCCACCATTGCCCGCCGGTATGGTGTTTCTATGTCGGTAATTAAGCGGTTCAATAAACTGCGGGGAACCCGGATTCGGGCCGGCAGTTCATTGATAATTCCGGTTCCGCAAAACCGGGATTACTACAGATACGTCCGTAAAAACAGCACCAGACGGCGCACACGCAAAATTGTGAAAAACGTACCGGGGCGAAAGAAAGTTGTGTACACCGTAAAACCCGGCGATACACTCTGGGATATTGCCCAACAATTCGGCGTAACGTTACGCCAAATCCGGTACTGGAACGGGCTGGGCTATTCCCGCATTATTCGTCCGGGGCAGAAACTGAACATCTGGCTGCCGGAAGATTCATTTGCCAATCAGCAACGCACGGTTAACACGGAACAGCCACCCCAAACGGGAGCTTCTGCTTCTGAAATTTCCAGCGGTGAGTTTATTTACCATACGGTAAAGCCAGGGGATACCCTGTGGGATATTGCGCAACGATATGGCGTCAGTATCCGGGAAATTAAAAAGTGGAACGGCCGACGATCAAACCTGATTCGACCCGGAGACCAGTTAAAAATTTTGCGGAAGTCATTTCATAATGAAGGTACGCAATAAGCGTTTTGCTTTATGCCGGTTCTTCCGGAACAATAATCCAGGCGATGATATAAGCAATTACAAGAGGTACAAATCCGGTAAAGATTCCAATTGCCACGGTTAATAACCGTAACAAACTGGAGTCAATTTCAAAATACGCCGCCATTCCACCAATTACGCCTGCTATCATGCGATCTTGTTTGCTCCTGTACAACCGTTTAATCGGTTCCGGCATTGTATCTCCTTTCCTGAAATTCTGCTTGTAACAGACTACGGAATCCGGCAAAAATGTTTCCATGTTTGAGGGAAAATACAAATAAACGGGTGGGCTATACTACTCTTTCCGAAAAACTTCCATGCGAATTTTACCCCCCAGGTTATGAAAACGCCTCAGGCGCATTTTTTTCTTAACCTCGTACGTATCCTCTAATATTTCAATCACTACACCGTCAAATAGGTCACCGGGAACCACAACATCGGCTTTTATCAACCGTTTCTTTTCTTCCTGGAGTTGTTCTACCCGTTTGCGAGTTTCCTCCAGTTTTTTGGGAATGGTTTCATTTTGCCGCTTTAACATTTTTAAATGATTTTCCTCTTCCGGAGTCAAACCAGCATCCATTTGCTTCAGTACCAGGTCATAAATTTCTTGTTTAATGGAAACGACTTTTTCAAGATACCCATTGAGAATTTCTTTTTCCTTCTCAATTTTCAAATCGAGTGAATCATCCACCCCCACCCGTAAAATGGTTTGAATCCCCTCGCTGCTTCCAATTGAATTGATATAAATTCCGTGGGAGGCCGTCGCCTTACCTCCCACCATCCGCCCAAAATGGGAAATTACTTTATTCCGGCAGGATACTTCGCATCCGACAATTTCTTCTTCAAAATAAATACTTTTCTCTGCAAAAAACTTCTGAAACCGTGCGGAATAAACATCAATATTGTTTCCGGCAATGATTTTTCCCTTTCCATCCCCCATCCCTCCACCAAGCACAATGACATTCCCCTTGGCTTTAATATAGG
>WGBF01000203.1 GCA_015494485.1 bacterium
ATACGGTAGCGGTTACCAGCTTCCCACGTTGAACCGGTTGGTGCTGCCGCATATTCCCGCTGAACCGGAAAGCTTCACCCCCGTGTATTACCGGTCGCGGTGGGATGTTACCCTGCGGCTTAGCCCAATTTCCCCTCTGGCGGTAGACTACCAGCTGCGTCTGGCCAATGTGGAACACCTGCCGGTTATTGTGCCAGCCGCACCCCTGGCTGCCAATGTGCCCCCCCTGTGGCGCGTTATCTTTGCCCCCGGGGGAAGCGTCACCACACACACCCTTAAGGCCAGCATCAACCTGAAGCGCGCCTTTCGTTTGCGGGCTGAAGTCCGGCTAAACCAGAGTGCGGTGGATTCCCTGCCGGACAAGCAATTACCATATACTCCCCGGTTTACCGGCACTGCCGGCGTTACCTGGAACTTTACCCCAACGGCACAGTTTCAGCTCACAGTAAACTACACGGGAACCCGGTATGAGGACATCCGGAACACCCGCTCCCTTTCCCCGTATGTGTTATTCAATGTGGAGGGGCGCGTGCAGGTAATGCAGCGGGTGTCCATTCGTGCGTGGGGTAAAAATTTGTTTAATCAACAGTATGAATACTGGCGAAATTTTGAGGCGCCGGGTATCCATTTTGGCGTCTCCGTGGAATTTCGCTATTAACCATTGCGAAACGGTTGTGTTAACTGCAGGAGGTTCAGGAATGAATTTACTATCCATACTGGCAAAGGGCGGCTGGTTAATGATTGTTATTGGCCTGTTTTCCCTGATTGCCGCCGGCATTTTTATTGAACGGCTGCTGGTCTTGCGCAAGAACAAGTTGAATGTGAACGCATTTTTGCTGAAACTTCGACAGTCCCTTATTAATAAAGATGTGAACCAGGCATTGCTGTTGTGTGCGCAAACCGAAAGCCCCATCGCCAAGGTGCTGGAGAAGGGCATTAAACGCATTGGACACGGCAAGGAAGAAATCCGCGAAGCCATTGAAAATGCCGGTCGGCAGGAAATTTACCAGCTGGAACGGGGGCTGGGGGCTCTGGCTACCATTGCTGGCGTTGCGCCGTTAACCGGTTTTCTGGGCACCGTTACCGGAATGATTCAGGCTTTCATGCGCATTCAGGAACTGGGGGGTAACGTGAACGCCACCGTTCTGGCGGGCGGTATTTGGGAAGCGCTGATTACCACCGCTGCCGGTCTGGTTGTGGGCATTTTAACCCTGCTGGGGTACAACTATCTGGTTTCGCGGGTACAACGGTTTGTGTTCGACCTGGAAGTCAGTTCCAATAACCTCCTGGAACTGTTAACCGAAAACCCGGCGGAGGCCGACCAATGAAGTTCGAAACGGAACGCAAACATTTAGCAGAGTTTAGTTTTTCCTCGTTAACGGACATCGTGCTGTTACTATTGATATTCTTTCTGCTGTCTTCATCTTTTATTATTCAACCGGGCATTAAGGTTCGCCTGCCCAAAACGGAAGCCGCCGATGTCCATTCCGAAAAAAGCATTTACGTTACCCTGACCAAATACGGCACGGTGTATTTAAACGATCAGGAAGTAGCCCTTAGCAACCTGGGAGCGGAATTGCGCCGGTTGCTGGTAAGCGGTGAAAAGCAGGTGGTGGTTCTCCGTGCCGATAAAGACGTGCCCCTGGAGATGGCAGTGCGCATTATGGACATTTGTAAAGCAGCGGGCGCGGAGAAATTTTTAATCGCCACGCGGCCTGAAAAATCGTAAGGATTTAACCCAACACTCAATGTAAAAACCGATGAAGCATTTACTGGAAGACGAAAAAGTCATTTCCATTTCCGCCACGGTCATCATCCACGGCCTGCTTATTCTCTTGTTTTTGTGGATAACGGTGGATTTTAACCCCGAAATCAGTGAGTTTGTGGAAGTGGCCTTTTCGGCGGGTTTCGAAGGATCCGTTGCTGCCGCCACGCCGGAAACCCCATCCACCACCCAACCCCGGGCGGCATCCAGCGAAGCCCCTCCGGCCGTTCGCCAGACGCCGGTGGAATTGCCCCAGCGGCGGGAATCGCAATTACCGGAACAGGAAATTCTGGAAA
>WGBF01000204.1 GCA_015494485.1 bacterium
GCCTGCTCTATCGAATCCGCTTCCAGGATGGTGTATCCGGACAGTTGGTGCCGGCTCCCCTGCTCTGTTTTGCCATCCGGCAAAATTGTGTGCGTATTTTTTACCGGATTCATGGGACTCACCACCGCTTCGCCCAATTGGTTTAACCATCGGCGGTAGCGCTCAAAATGGGCTTTAGCCGCCTCGGGTGATTGCGGTTGATTCCCGTTAAAATAAAACACAATATATTTTGACATTTTCAGAACCTTTCATTGTACTGAACAACCTCACAAAACGTTTGCATTATTTTTGGGGGAACTTCCCTTCATACACATCCCGAATAAATTGTATCACGCCGGTCATGAAGACCTCCTGGTCATCCCACATGGCCAGATGGCTACCATTAGGACAATACAGATACCGGCCATGCTGCACCAGGTTGGCCATGGCTTCCATTTCTTCCGGATTCATGGTGTCATACCGCGCGCCAACGGTAAGGGTAGGCACGTAAATTTCGTTCAGGCGGTCCCACACCGACCACCCCTTTAAAATACCACCGGGGACAAATTCACTGGGGCCCTGCATGTATTCGTACACATATTGATTGATGTGCTTAAAACTTCGCACCACCGGTTCCGGCCATTCCGGAAGGCGGCAAATATGTTTTCGGTAGTAATGCTCAAATACCAGTTGCTGATAGCGCGGATTCTGGTAGTCGCCACGTTTTTCATAATAACTCAGCGTATCCAGCAACCATTGGGGTAGCTGAGCCCGCAATTTTTTATTGTACGCTTCGTATTTCCCGAAGTCGGCTGTCATGTTGCAAATTATCAATCCTTTTAAATGCTGCTGGTATTTCAAAGCATACTCCATAGCCAGCAATCCGCCCCAGGAGTTCCCCAGTAAAAAGAAATTCTCTTTATTTAATCCCAGTGCTTTGCGCACCTGCTCTACTTCTTCCACAAAGCGTTCAATAGTCCACAAGCTGTCGTTATTGGGCTGATCGGAGTAGTAGGAGCCCAATTGGTCGTAATGGTAAAATTCAATCCCTGCCTGAGGGAAGAAACTTTCGAAACACTCCATGTATTCGTGGGTTGCCGCCGGTCCTCCGTGCAACAACAGCACTTTCACCGGACTGTTGCCAAAGCGCTTGGTCCACACACGGTAACCTTCTTTTAAGGGAATCATTTGTACCCCACCGGCCTGAACATCTCCCGGTGTTCGAAATTGCAGATATTCGCATCCGGCGGGTAACGGCGCACCTTGCGCCAGCATCATCTGAATTCCCCCGCTAATGAATAGTGCCATTACCAGAACCACAACACGGTGAATCGATTTCATACCATGACCCCTCAGTTTTTTGACAAGATACCGTTTTTTCAGAAATTAACAAAATTTTTCCGGATGGAATTGCGCATGGAGCGGTGAAGAATTCGGAGGATGCTTGTTTTCGGGGAAGAATTTTGTTAACCTCACACCGCAAAAAACACGATGGAGCAACCATGAAACTACTGATGATTTACGCCGAACGCTTTGCCTATGAAACCAACCAGAAAAACCTGGAAAGTGCCCCGGATATGGAAGAAAGCCGGGTTATCACCAATGCCATTCTGGCCTGCATCCACAGCGAAGCCGAAGATGAGGAGCAGGAAAAGAAAGTCCGGGAGAAATTGGTTAAAAACATCAAATGGCTGGCCGGTAAATTAAAAACAAAACGGGTCATTCTGCATTCCTTTGCCCACCTTTCGGAAAGCAAAGCCTCCCCGGAATTCACCAAAGCGCTGTTTGATGCCGTGCAGGCGAAACTGGAAAACGCAGAGTATGAGGTGTGGCAAACACCGTTTGGCTACTTCTTGAATCTGGAACTACAGGCACCGGGATTTTCCCTGGCACGGGTGTTTAAGAGCTTATAATTTGATTTTCATATTTGAAGAATTCCAGCCACAGCGTATATTCGCATTTTGCATTGTTGCATTGAACCGGGTTTGATAAATCGAGAGGAGGCATATATGAAATTCAAGGATCATCCCCGCGGGTTAATGGTGCTCTTTTTCACCGAAATGTGGGAGCGGTTTGCGTTTTACACCATGCTGGCAGTATTCACCCTGTTCATGGATGAAACCATGGGGTGGAGCGATTCTGTTAAAGGTGATGTGTACGGCATTTTTCTGGCTGGGGTGTATTTTACACCCATCTTTGGCGGCTGGATTGCTGACCGGCTGCTGGGTTACCGCCGCACAATTATGACCGGTGCCGTTGTATTTGGACTGGGCTATTTGTTGCTTTCCTTTTCCGGCCCACAGGCGGTATGGTTGTTCTTTACCGGATTGGCCATTATCATCATCGGCAACGGGTTATTTAAAGCCAATATTTCCGTATTAGTTGGCAATCTGTACGATGAAAAATCCACATTAAAAGATGACGGCTATTTAATTTTTTATATGGGCATCAATCTTGGCGCCTTGTTTGCCCCCCTGGTGGCTACCTTCTTACACCACAAATTCGGAACTTATAATGCAGCATTTGCTGCAGCGGCTGCCGGGATGATCTTTGCTCTGCTGGTATTTGAGCTGGGTAAGAAAAAATACCTGTATGCGGAAGAGAAACAAAAGGAAGATGTTGCCCGCCGCCAAAACGATGCTGCCTACCAGGCACAGCAAATGAGCAAAGAAGAGGAAAAAGAACGAATCATGGCGTTGATGATTATTTTCGCTATCGTGGTCTTTTTCTGGATGTCCTTTCATCAAAACGGGTTTGCTTTAACGCTCTTTGCCCAACGCTCCGTTGTGAAATATGAATGGTTGCGGCCGGAAACCTACCAATTCTTCAATCCCTTCTTTATTCTGTTGTTAACCCCGCTGGTCATTAAATTTTTTGACTATTTGCGGAGCAAAAAGAAGGAACCTTCCACGCCAGCAAAGATTGGTCTGGGGATGTTCATTTCCGGGTTGGCCATGCTGGTAATGGTCGTTGCATCTTATATGGGTGGCGATCTGGATCAACCCATTATGTCCCCCATGTGGTTAATTACGACCTACTTTATCATTACCATTGGGGAATTGCACCTGAGTCCCATGGGGTTATCCTTTGTCTCCAAGGTGGCCCCGATTCGGATGCGGGGTTTAATGATGGGATTCTGGTTTGCCGCCACAGCTGTTGGAAATTACCTCTCCGGATTTATTGGTAAGTTTTACAGCACCCTGCCGCACCACACCTTTTTTGGTATTTTAGCCGGATTGTTATTCATTTCCGCGTTACTGGTACGCCTTTTCCTGAACAAATTAAAACACGCAACTCAGGGCGTGTAAGATACCGGTATTCAAATCACCGCCCGGTCAAATGGCCGGGCGATGGTTTATTTGGTGGAAGGGGACACAGCGGCGGATTTCAGGTAGGCTTTCAATACGCAAATAATAGATTCCGCATTTTCATTCTTTTTATACACATACCAGCCCAAAATACTACCAAATGCAAGATGAGCCAGGGTTACGGTTAACGGGAAGCCAATACCAAAATCCACCCCAAAGCGACCGACACCCATAGCTAAGGCTGCAGGCCCGGCCATAAAGCCAACACCGATTAAAATGGCGTACAAAATCCCGTAGGTTAATTTCCCCCGTCCAAACAACAGGGAGTAAATAATACCAAATGTTGCCCCATTCCAGAAATGATACGACCAGCCCACCAGATTCGAAAGGGCGTTGGGCCCCTGCGCAAAACGATTAAGAATTAAAACCCCCAGCAATTTGGGCATTTCGCCCGGCATACCGCCCATTAAAAATCCGATGTGGCGCACCACTTCCAGCCCTACGGTTCCCAGTAAGCCACCGACCAACCCCACCAGTATTTGTCGTCCCAAATCATGGTGATTGCTGCGAAAGGCGTAAATCAGCACACCAAAGATGATCAATATAGATGGGATTAAAAATTGAACTACAAGGTCTGACATCAGCGCGTACCCCGCCTGGGCCGCCACAAATAAATTGGGAGAAATCCCCGCAGCCGCTAACGTAATGAATATTAAGACGAGTTTTGCATGATCTTTTTTCATGGCGTCTCTCCTTTTATTAATTCATCCGGGAAAAACAAATCGTTTCTCCCGGACTCTTTTGGTGTTACCGGGAAAGCATGCCGGTTAATTTGGCCAATTTCTCATCCAGTTTTTTGGCAATCATCCCAACTTTTGGATTGGAAAATGGTGCCAATTGTGCAGAGGGTTTCACATAATTAATGTAGGTGTGCCCATCTGCGGCTTCATAAATATTGACCCGTATCGGAACCGCAACGCCAACGCCCTGATCTGCAGAAAACAACTTTTTCCCGATGGTGGGATTGCCAATGAACAGAGACATACCGTTGAAC
>WGBF01000205.1 GCA_015494485.1 bacterium
CAAGCAAGCGCGCGTGGGGGTACCGGGCAAAAATTTCCGGCAGGGCAGCGATGATGGAATGCAGGCCTTTGCTGACAATCAGGCGACCTACAAATAAAAGTATCGCTTCCTCTTCCCAGTTTATGGCATCCAGTCTGGTGGCCAGCCCTTCATCGGGAAGTTTGGCGATGTATTGGGATGCCGAATCAATGACCTGCCGGGCATCTGCCAGGGAGCGAATGCGGGAACTGCTTTCCAGTAGTTGCCGGCTCATGGCCGGGGTTTTAC
This sequence comes from bacterium, assembly GCA_015494485.1. Lineage (GTDB taxonomy): Bacteria > Calditrichota > Calditrichia > RBG-13-44-9 > J042 > WGBF01. The sequence continues at coordinate 268 of WGBF01000205.1, forward strand.
CGCCGGTAATGGTATTGACCCGTTCCAGCATGGTGCGGATAGCCGTTCGCCGTTCGTTGCGGGGAATCAGCCGAAACTGCTCCGTATTGACCCCCAGATTCAAAAACACCATTTTTTGCGGCAGGTCCGGCATGTCCGGGAATAGTGCCAGCAAACGTTGCTCCATTTCCTTCCCGATGAGAAAAATTGTGCCCGCATGCCGAAAGGCTTCCCGGGCATAGTTCATGAAACGTTCATCTTTTTTAACAGCGTACTCAATGGCACTCCCGTGGGGCATCACCGCATACGGTACGCCCGTTGCTTCCCACGCCCGCTGGGCAACCACGGACATGAGCACAGCATGATTGGCATGGACTGCCCGAATTCCGTACCGCTGGATGATTTGCGTTAAAACGTTCACATTAAAGGAGAGGTAGCGTTCAATGACCGATGTGTCCAGTTGGACCATGGGCACCACCTGTTCGTACTCTTCGTAATGGTCCCAAACGTACACCGGAAGGATTTCACCGATGTAGGGCTTGTGCATGATGCATTGACCGGCATAGGGCGTTTCGCGATTCAGTACCTCATGCGGTTTGCCGGCTTCGTCGTAATGAAAAACCTGGCCAATAAAATCGTAAATTTCCGGGTGGGGTTCCTGGCACATTAAATGCACCGTTTGGCCCTAGCGCACCAGCGCCTGAATCATGGAGCGCGTCCACAAATTACTTCCGGAGCCTTCCAGTAAGTATCCATGCAGTATGGCGATCATTGACCTCTCCTTTGCATTAACAACCTGTTACCATCTTCGCAGCTTTCCCCCAATATCTGAAGCAAAAAGAAATTTGAGGCACCCTACTCTACTCCCTGTTTCATTTTGGGAGTTTCGTGAAATGACGGCACCGGATTCTTCCAAAACGCGCAAAAAGGGCTTTCACTGTTTCCCCGGTTTCGGAATCTCCCGTTTGGGTTTCACGTTGTTCAGAGGCCGTTTGAAGGGGCAACATCATTGTTTAGGGATTGCGCAACCCTGTGGATTGTTGTGGCCCCGCTTACTTTTCCGTTAACGCTTCCATTTCGCGCACCAGGTCGTCCAGCAGTTGTGTGGTGGCTTCCAGGGGGTCCGGACGGGTAATATCCACACCGGCATCCTTTAACAGGTCGATGGAATATTTGGAGCTACCGGCCGAAAGAAATTGCAGATACCGTTCCCGTGCTCCGGATTCCCCTCCCAGAATCATCCGGGAAATTGCCGTGGCGGACGCGTACCCGGTAACGTATTTAAACACGTAGTAATTGTAATAGAAGTGGGGGATGCGACACCAGTTGATCGGGTATTTGCTCTCCAGGTGGAACGCCGGCCCAAAATACCGCTGGTACAATTCCCCCTTTAGTTGATTCAACACATCCACCGTCAGGGGCTGGCCGTTTTCCACCATTTCGTGGATGGTCCGTTCGAATTCGGCAAACAGGGTCTGAATGTACACCGTGCCCCGGATCTGGTTGGCATATTCATTGAGCAAGTAGAGCTTTTTCTGTGGATCCCGGGTATGCTGCAGCATGTAGTGCATTAGCAGGGCTTCGTTAGTTGTGGAAGCAACTTCCGCCACAAAAATGGTGTAATGGCTGTAAATATACGGTTGATGCTTATGGGTGAAGTAGGAGTGCAGCGCATGGCCCATTTCGTGGGCTAATGTAAATAAATCGTTCAGCGTACCCTGGTAATTGAGCAGTACGAACGGGTGCACTCCGTACGTGCTCCAGGAGTAAGCACCGGCCCGCTTACCCTGATTTTCGTACACGTCAATCCAGCCGCCCTCCAGGCCTTCTTTCAGGGCTGCCAGATACGTATCGCCCAGGGGAGCCAGGGCATCCAGTAAAATGGATTTGGCTTCTTCATAGGGAATCTCCCACCGCATTTCCTCCACCAGCGGTACGAACAAATCGTACGGCTGGACGTTGCGGATGCCCAACCGGCGTCGGCGATACGCCATATAGCGATGTAAGGGAGCTAAATTGGCATTAATGGTGTTCACCACATTATCGTACACCTGGACCGGAATGTTGTCGCTGTCCAGGGCCGCCTCCAGCGCGGATGCGTATTTTCGGGCGCGGGCATAAAACACATCCCGTTTAATGCCGGTGGAGAGGGTGGCGGAAAGGGTATTGAGCCATTTCTGGTACGTGCCATAAAAGGCATGGTAGGCGGCTTTTCGCACCCGCCGGTTTTTGGATTCCATGAATTTGCTGTACCGGCCTTTGGTTAATTCCACCCGGTTGCCGTCTTCGTCTTTGATGACCGGAAATTTAATATCCGCATTATTAAACATGGAGAAAATCGTGTAAGGGCCCTGGGCAACCTCTCCGGCCATGGCCAGAAGGCGTTCCTGTTCCGGCGGAAGCACGTGGTCGCGAGTGCGTAGGAGGTCTTCCAGATAATGCCGGTAAACAGCCAGCTGGTTGTCCTGTTCAACAAACGCCCATAACCGGTCTTCCGGAATGGCCAGAATTTCGGGGTGAATAAAGGCGCTGGCTTCGTTGAATTTAACCGATAGGCCCATCACACGGTCCCGCAGTGCCTGAAAGGTGGCGTTGCGCGTGTCTTCGTCGTTTTTCAAACCGGCGTACAGATATAACCGTCCCAGAATCTCATCAATCTGGTCCCGCAACTGTAAGCATTCCCGAAGCGTTTGGCTGCTTTCTCCCAGTTTGCCTTGAAATGCCTTCAGGCGTGGCAATAACGATTCCACGTTCTGAAAATCCGCCTCCCAGGCATCCACGGAAGGGTAAATATCTTCCGTTCGCCATTGGTACCGGGAATCCAGTTCATGGCGTTCCGGTAACTGCTGGGGGGCGGATGGGGTTTTAGACGTAAAGTATTGAAGAATAGGCGACCGCATGGACACGCTCCTTTTTTTCGATTGGTAATAATTTGCAGATGTTGTCGCTCCCGAACGCCCGGAACCGTGAAAACCGGTGAGCGATCGGGAACGCTAAACGTTTGTACCCGGCATCCGGGCCAACTTAAACGGTGAAAAAATAACACGGATTCCCGGGGGAATTCAGTCAAAAATTAATTTTGTGTAAGGAGCAACGACACACCGCTCATGGGTGTTTTGCCCACGCCACCGTGGGATTTACCCACTCCGGCAGTGGCCGGTACAGAAACCCATGTTGCAGACCGGTGTTTAATTCAATCTCTTTAAAAACGGTAAGGCCATCGCTTTTTAATTGAGACAGAAAAGGCTGGCAACTTCACCCAATGCGGTCGCTGCGTTCGTAAATGTAAAGCACTCTGCCGTAAAAGGGGCCGGCCTGGCTGGCCCACACATTGGCCATCCGCTTGTTACAAATGGCCAGCAATACAAAACGCACCTGGGGATTTTTAAGCAGCGCGGATACAAAGCCAGCTATGGCGGCACCTTTGGATGCACCCACCACGGTGATCCGGGATGGCGCAACACCCTGGCGCAAGAGGGTGTCAATTTGGGCAACCACTTTTCGGGCGTACTCCAGCGCGCGGGTGTCTGCCGGACGCGCTTCGCTGATAACCACAAAACCACTGTCGGCAAATGTTTGCAGAATCCGGTCGTATTCGTACACCCCAAAGCGGGGATGGGTGGGGTGGCGCCCGCTGGTTTCAATTATTCGGCCGTGGAGATAAATCAGATAGCGGGCGTGGGTGTCAATGGTTTTGGGGACGTGGCTAAAAATATTGCCCGGGGATCCTGGTACTGCAGAAAGCATAACCAGAACCAGCAAACTAATGGCTATTTTTTTCATAAAAACCTCTGAATTGTTGGTGTATTTCGTTGTTATTCTCCGGAACCGCTTCTTGCGAACGTTCCAGTTTCCGCAAAATCGGCGTATTCCGTTGTGTAAATGGTGAACGCGGGAAAATACCGGATTTATTCTTAATTTCCCTGAACGTTCACAAAAAGCGCAATTTAGATGCTATTCGTGGAAAATCCAATGCGCGGTGCGGAAACCAATTATTTTCTGCCGGGGATGCTGGTAATGCCCGACGGAGAATTACGGTGCATAGGCCGCCAGTCGGTGGCAGTGTTTTTAAAATTTTTCGTGCGGGCCCAACATCAGTGCCAGAGCCCGTAACTGATTTTCACGATTAACTGGTTGGAGTCGTATTGCCAGTAGCCCCGGTCCACCCGATTGATGTTGTGATTGTACACAATAAACAAATCTCCCAGCATGTTGAACGTCCACCGCAGGCGGGTATTGCTGCCAATGGACTGGGTTTCGTTGTCATATTGAATAAAGGAAGAGAGTTCAAAATTGGGGGCAAAACTAAATTGCAAGCGGGCACCAACCAGGTCCTGGGTAAAATTGCCTACCGGCAGGCGGCCGATGTTTCGCTCCACGTTGAGTGCCAGATTAATGTTGGCTGTGGGGCGCATATTCAATTGCAATTCAATCTGATCCAGCTTGCCGTTGTAAAAGCCGCCAAACCACCAGGTAATCTGGCCGTTAATGGCCCGTTTGGAGGCGGTTTCAAATTCCAGACGGTAGCGCCGCCAGTGGTAGGAGCCCTTTGGGATTTCCACCCCATCACTTATTTCAAAATCTTCCGGCAAATTTTCACCGACCGGCATAATGTTAAATTCAAACCGGTCACCGCTTTCCAGCAGAAAATGAATGGGGGCGGTAAATACCCGGTAGCTTTCCCATTCATGATTCAGGTTGGTTACTACCCGCACGCCACTTTCAAAGAAAAATTGGCGAATGAGCCGCCAGTGGGGGCGGGGCATGTAGTCCAGCCCAAAACGGTAGGAATAAATGCCGGGGCGCGGTACATACCCCATGCTGGGTTGAAACGCATCCCCAATTTTCTTGACGGTTAGGGCGATGTCCAGCAGGTCGTTGGGATAGTCAATTTTAAACCCGTAAGCGCTGTGGTCGCCGGACATGCTGTTGTGATTGTACAGCCCCCAGGCGCCTACCAGAAAGTTTTTGTCCCCCAGGAAGCGCGTATTCTGGTACACCGCATCTGCGCCGGCGACCCACTCCCTTTCCGGAGCATAGGGGTTGCCGTACGTGGCAAATACCCCCATGGAAGATTCCCGCAAAATATTTTGCTTTATGCGAATAACGCCCAGGGTGGCCGCCGGTAATTCACCGTCCAGTTTGCCAGTGCGTACCACCAGCCCACCAAATTGCGTGTTGTGGTGGCGCCCGTTGACTTTACCACCGGCAATAATGGGTACTTTTTGCCCCTGGTACAGGCCAATCCGCCGACTGTAAAAAGGAATCAGCTCCCGGCCCAGGCCAATGCCAAAATCGTAAATATCCGCACCTTCCAGGAAAAACGTCCGCTTTTCCGGAAAGAACAGGGGGAAACGGGTTAAATTGAAACGCCGGGCGTCCACTTCGGTTTCTGCAAAGTCCGTGTTAATGGTAAGCTGTGCCAGAATATCGGAAGTGATTTTTTGCGAAAAATCCAGGCTGTAATTCAGGGTGGAATGGGGGGATTGGTGTAATGCCTGGTCGGTTTCCCCAATTAGGGAGAGCTTGCTCATCAGCCCAATGCCGAAATCAAAATCCGGTAAGCCTTGCAAACGACCGGCATGAATCACCTGGCTGATGCGGTAATCCCGTTTGATGCCCGTCCAACGGTCGGTTTCCAGGTTGCGCTGAATGCGTCGCTCAATATTAAATCCCCACGCGTCCAACCCCGGGGCAAAGGTCAGGGATTGAATGGGAATAACTACCTCCACAGACCAACCCCGGGTATCCCGGGAAGTATGCGCGTCCCAGATGGCATCCCAGTTGCTGTTTTCTCCCTCTCCAAAATTGCTGACCAGGGCATCATACCGGGTTCCTACCGGGTTCACGGCAAAAATAAACCCCGTACGGCCATCCAGATTGGTATCAAATACAAATTTAATGCGGTCTTCGCTGTACATCCGGGAGTCGCGGATTTTGGAAAACACAGTTATTTGTTCCGGATGGTCATCGTAACACCGCACACCGATGTAGAGATGGGTAGCATCCACCAGCACCCGAACTACCGTGCGCTGGGTTGGCAAAGCCCCTTCATCCGGTTCCACCATGGTTAAATTGGGAATCGAATCCGCCCGGTACCACGCCGCTTCCGTCAACTTGCCATCCACGGTAATGGATTCTCCCGGCCCAAGACGATACACCGTTAACACCTGTCCGTACAGAAATAGGGGAAAAAGCAAAATAAGAAGGAAGAAAGGTCGCTTGCTCATCATGTGCTCTCATCTTATTTGTGTTGGTGCAGTTCATCGTTTTTTGTTTATTGTTTTTGGCTGCACCGGTAATTTTATATGTAAAAAGCATTTATGGAAGTGAAAAATAAAAAAGTATATGGTGTTAATAGTTGACGGTGTTAAATAAGTGATGAATGCAATCGGTAAATCGGGAAAACCCTGTTGATGCATCTGTACAGAACCGTTCAGTAACCCTTTCCGCCTTCCCTTGCACGGGGGGCATTTCGGTGTTATATTTATCAGCTTTTTTGAAACCAGAACAGAAACAAAAAGGAACACCGCATGGAACACAAAGTTGAACGCGTGGAAGGTTCGGATATCAAGCGCAAAATTATTATCACCGTTACGCCGGAGGAATTGAAGGAGATTGAAAGTAAAATCCTTAAGCGCTACCAGAAGCAGGTGCAAATTCCCGGTTTTCGAAAAGGAAAGGCGCCGGTCGGACTGGTAAAAAAAGAATACGGGGATTCCATCCAGATGGATGTGATTGAAGAAGCTATTTCCCGGTTCTATGGCCAGGCGCTGGACGAAGTGGATGTTGAGCCGGTTTCCCAGGGGCGGGTTACAAACATTGATTTTGAAGCTGTCGATAAAGGCATGACGTTTGAGATTGAGATTGAGGTGGAGCCGGAAATTGAATTAAAGAAATACAAGGGCCTGAAGGTTGAGCGGGAAAAAGTGGTTGTAACACCGGCCATGATTGATGATGTCATCGATAACATTCGCAAACAATATGCGACCGTTAAGGAAATCGATGAAGTAAAAGAGGGAGCTGTTGTTAAAGCGGATATTCAGCAACTGGGTGAAGGCAATGTGCCCATCATTGGCCGCAAATATGACGACGTGGAAATTGAAGTGGGCAGCGGGAAGTTCGATCCGGAGATTGAAAAACAGTTGGTGGGGTTGAAGGTTGGCGATAAAAAGATTGTTACCCGGGAAGTCCCGCCGGCAGAAGGCGAAGAAGGCGCGGCACCGGGAGTGG
>WGBF01000206.1 GCA_015494485.1 bacterium
ACAGATAACCGGCAGAAAACTGCGTTTTGGCGGTTAGTGCCAGGTAGGCATCTGCTGTCCATCCCGTTTTGTAATTCAAAACGGATTCCAGAACAATTTCATCGGTGGTTTTCTTTAATGAACCGCTACCGATCTTATTCTGTCCATAGCTCATCTTCAGGTAATTTTTCCACAAAAAATGTTCTTGTTCGTTAATTACAGTGGCTTCAAACAGCCCCTGCCAGGCCAGGGTATTTTCACCCCCCTGGGACCAATTGTCAAATTGACTCTGGGTAACGTTAACCTTACCAATAGCCGATGTTTTCCACCCAAAATCCGGAGCCTTTTCCTGTGCCGGAATTCCAGTGTAAGTAAAAAATACAAATACCAAAGCGATGAAACGTTTCACGTTTACCTCCTGAGGTTGATAAAGAACAGGTTCGAATGACGTACTGAAAAATAGGTAAAATGCTGGAGGTATAAAAGATTTCTTTAAAGATGTGACGCAGCGGGAATGCATGCGGCGGAATTCAGACATTCCTTTTTTAAATATGCGCCACGTACGTCCCCTGAAAAGACACGGCGATGCCGTCATCGGTGATGATTTGAACCAGAAGTTTAATCTTGGCCCGTCCTTTTTTGCGAAAAACGCGCAAGAATCTTTCCACCGCTCGGGTTTCCGGAATGCGGCATACGGCGCAAAAATCCTCTTTAACCGGTAAGTGAAAAAGGATGTTGCTTTCAAAGATAACAATGTGGGCATCCCGGGTTTCGTCGCTTAACAGGCTGTACAATAACCCCCATCCGGTGAGCACCGTGACGGAATAAATACTACCCCCGAACGCGGTAGATTTGTGATTCATGTTTGGTGCCAGTGGGGCACAAACCGTAATGGCGTCCGCGGAAAGATGGCGGACGGTAAGGCCCATGTATTTGGTAATGGGAATTTCGGAATGAAACACCTCTTGCAGTTCGGTTGCAGAAATCATACCCGGCCTTCTGGTTAACATGAACCGTAAAATGTAGAACAAAATGGACAAAATACCAAGTGCGGGGCGGATTCCCATGGTTTTACAAATACAGAGAGCCAACCCTGCCTTTTTTGCAGGCTTTGATTCGTTAAAAATCAAGAAAATTCCTTGCAATGGGAAAGTGGTGTATGTAAAATTTTCAGAACTCAGAGGAGGTGGTTGTGGCGAAGGATCCCATTGAAAAAATTCAGAAACAGGTTGGCATTGTCGGGCGGTCGGAGGCCATTCGGCACATCATCCGGCAAATTGTGTCTGTTGCCCCAACAGACCTGGCGGTGCTAATTACGGGTGAAAGCGGCACCGGAAAGGAAATCGTTGCCAAGGCAATTCATGAATTAAGTCCCCGCCGGAACAAACCCATGATTTCGGTAAACTGCGGGGCAATTCCGGAAGGCATTCTGGAAAGCGAATTGTTTGGGCATGAGAAGGGAGCATTTACCGGTGCCGTAGCCAGTAAAAAAGGGTATTTTGAACTGGCGGATGGTGGTACCATTTTTCTGGATGAAATCGGGGAAATGCCGCTTCAGACCCAGGTTAAACTGCTTCGGGTGCTGGAAAACGGGGAATTTATGCGGGTGGGCAGCGGTGAAGTTCGCCGTGTGGACGTGCGGGTTATTGCGGCGACAAACCGCGACCTGGCAGTTATGGTGCAGCAGGGCCAATTCCGGCAGGATTTGTATTTCCGCCTGAAGGCAGCATCTATATATATTCCCCCGTTACGGGAACGGCGGGAGGACATTCCCCTGCTGATTGAACATTTTGTGCAGCAGGTGCTGAAACGCAATAATATTGAGTTTGCCGGATTTACCGATGAAGCCATGCAGTTACTGATGACCTACGACTGGCCCGGCAATGTGCGGGAACTTCGCAATGTGATTGAAACGGTAATCATCCTGGCCGGTGGCAAAAAAATTACCGCCGATCTGATTCGGGATCATTTGATGCATTACGAGGAAGAAGTGGAGGTCAGTGACAATTTACCCATTCTGGCCGGAACCACGGTGGACCGTGCGGAGCGGGAATTAATTTACAAAGCGCTGGTGTCCCTGGGGGTGGAAATGCGCGAGATGAAGCAAATTCTGCTGGAAATTGATCGTAAAATTGAAAACGGGAAGCCTACGGGCATTCCCATGCCGCCACCGGTAGCCACTGTGCGTCCGGAGGACATTGAAATTAAGCCCCTGGATGAACTGGAACGCGAAATGATTGAAAAGGCGCTGGAAAAATTCCGCGGCAATCGCCGCAAAGCGGCCCGCGCGTTGAATATTAGCGAACGAACGTTATATCGGAAAATAAAAGAATATGGTCTGGTTTAAACGAGTTGTTCTTTTGACATTCCTGCTGAGTGTCATCAGCGGGTGTGTTCGGTATTCCTTCCGTGGAGCCCTGCCACCGGATATTAAAACCATCGCTATTGCCCAATTTGAGGACAACAGCCAATTTCAATGGGGGGGATTGCGGGAGGAATTCAACACCCGGCTTGTGGATGCCTTTATTCAGGACAATACCTTAAAAGTTGTGGATGACCCCACCCAGGCGGATTTGTATTTAACTGGTAAAATTGTTTCCGTACGGGAACAAAAAACGGCTATTTCTCCAACGGAGCAGGTGGAACAAATCCAGTTGTATTTAACGGTGGATGTCACGTGCACCAATCAACACACCAAAAAAGTTTTCTGGAAGGGGACCCTGCGCCGGAATTTGCCCATTGCCGGCGCCGGAACGCTGGAAGAGAAAAATGCAATCTTAATCAAACTCAGCGAAATGATTGTCGAAGATATTGTAAATAAAACAATTGCAGCATGGTAAGAAAGTGTAGGAGCCCTTATGACACAACCGTTGAATATTCAAACCCTGGAACAGTGGGTCGGTGAAAACGAGCACTCCATTGCCTTTGCCCTACTGGCATTGCGTTACCTGGAACAGGGTAATGGCGAAAAGGCATGTCAGATTGTGGAGAAGGGATTGGCACAATATCCCAATTATCCTTTCGGGCATTTTGTGGCCGGCTTGTGTTATTACAATAAAAAAGACCTTACGGAAGCCAAAAATCATCTGGATATATCCGTCACGTACGACCCGGTAAATCCCCGGGCGTGGCAGTTGCTGGCGGAAATTAATCGCACGCTGGAGTTGAATTTATTGGCCGAGGATTGCCAGCTTCGGCTCACCGGAATTGATGGGTTTAGCCCGGACGTTGAATCCGTCGCATCACTTACTGAATCCACCTCACCAGTCACCGAAACCGCTGCAGAAGGTCCGGA
>WGBF01000207.1 GCA_015494485.1 bacterium
ATGCAAAATCGCTTCCAGCTGGCTGCGTTTTACTTCCTGAAGGTTCAAAATTACGATTCGGCCATGAAATATTTTAACGCCTTTCTGGAGCAATATCAGGATACGGTGTTGGTACCCAAAGCGCTGTATTCCCTTTACCTAATTTATCAGGCCCCGGGCTACGCCGATTCTGTTAAGGCTGATTCATTAAAACGGGTGATTTTAACGCAATACCCCAATTCCCCCTTTGCCAGTATGTTTACCAAGAAAAAGACCCAGCCGGCTGAGAGCGAACATAATGCGCTTGCGCAATGGTCACACCGACGGTTTTTACAGGCGGAGCGTTTTTACTTTCGGGGGGAACTGGACTCCGCGCTGGCAATTTACCGGGAGATTGCCAGTCGGGACAGCCTTAGCGAATGGGGGGCAAAGGCGCAATTGTCCATTGCCTGGATTTACGAAAATGATTTGAAGGACAATCAAAAGGCCATTCTGGCGTATCAGGAAGTGGTGGACCGCTTTAAAGAGTTTCCGTCCTATTATCGCTTTGCATATCAGAAATTGCTGCCCATTAATAATCCCGAAGAGGCACAAAAAAATATCCAAAAGGAAAAACAAACAACAGAAGAGACCGAACAAAAAAGTGAACAAACGGTTGACGCCTACGGGAATTGGCAGCAATATTTGGCGGAAAAAATATTGTGGCGTAAAAAACGATTTAACAGGAGATTAGGAGAGTAGCCCCGGTGCCGTATTATCAACTGACCTGCCCGATTATCCGAAAAACCCACCTGACCTCCGGTACCGTATCGCTGTGGTTTCGTGGTCCTCAAATTGCGCACGCAGCCCGTCCCGGGCAGTTTGTGATGCTTCGGGTACGAAATGAAGTACACCCCTTGCTCCGTCGGGCGTTTAGTATTTCCCGGTGCAATCCGGAGGAGGAGGCGTTCGAAATCATGGTGCAGGCGGCGGGTACCGGTTCCCGGATTATCCTGGAGCATGAAGAAGGGGAGATGCTGGACGTGCTGGGTCCGCTGGGGAGTTCCTTCCAGGAGGTGGAAGGGATTCAAACCGCCCTGCTGGTGGGGGGCGGAATTGGAATTGCGCCGTTGTTTTTTCTAGCGCAAACGCTGGAAGTGGATTACCACATTCTGTTTGGCGGCCGAAGCCACTCCCAATTGTTTGCATTACCGGAATTTGAACCGCAAATGCGGTTTTGTACCGAAGATGGCAGTCTGGGACAAAAAGGTCTGGTAACGGATCTGTTACAGAAAACCCTACAGGAAGTCAGCGGAAAGGCGGCTGTTTTTGCCTGTGGTCCCAATCAAATGTTGGCGGCGGTAGCCGGGGTGGCGGAAAAAACCGGTATTCCCTGCCAGGTTTCCATGGAAGCCCCGATGGCCTGCGGAGTTGGTGTTTGCATGGGGTGTCCGGTACCGGACGTAAAGGGCGGCTACCGCTATGTGTGCAAAGATGGCCCGGTTTTTCCGGCAGAGATGATTCACTTTAAACAATTGGTGAATGGCTGATGGGCAATCGCACGGTAGATACCCATATTCAGATTGGAAATGTCACCTTTCATTCGCCGATCATGGTGGCCAGCGGCACCTTTGGTTACGGGTTTGAATATCAGGACGTGGTGGATGTGTCGCGACTGGGGGCGGTAATCACCAAGTCCATCACCCGGGAGCCACGGGCCGGAAATCGCCCGCCCCGCATTGTGGAAACAGCTGCCGGAATGTTGAATTCCATTGGCCTGGCGAACATCGGATTACAGCGGTTTGTGGAGGAAATGCTACCCCGCTATGAAAACTACCCCACCCGAATAATTGTCAACATCGCCGGCAGCACCCCGGAGGAATACCTGACCGTTCTGGAAGCCCTGGCACCGTACCCGCAAATTGCCGCTTTTGAGATGAATTATTCCTGTCCCAACGTGAAGGAAGGAGGCATTTGTTTTGGCGTGGATGCCAATCTGTCGTTCAATTTAACGCAGGCTTTACGCAACATTACCTCAAAACCCCTCATTATTAAATTAACCCCCAACATCACCTCCCCGGTGGAAGTGGCATTAGCAGTGCAGGAAGCCGGTGCCGATGCGGTGTCCATGATTAACACCCTGGTGGGGATGGCCGTGGATATTCGCACCTGGAAGCCGCGGCTGGGGAACATAACGGGCGGCTTGTCCGGCCCCGCCATTAAACCCATAGCGCTGGCACAAATATGGCAGGTGTATCAGGAAGTATCCATCCCCATCATTGGCATGGGCGGCATTTCCAGTGTCAATGATGCCATTGAATTTTTTCTGGTGGGGGCATCGGCGGTGCAAATCGGCACGGCCAATTTTGTGCATCCTCCCACAGCAATGGAAATTACTTCCGGTTTAACCCGCTACATGCAGGAAAAAGGTTTAGCGTCGCTTCAGGACATCATTGGCAAATTAAAGGTGGAAGCATGAAGCGGTTGACCGCACTGATGCTGGTTGCTGCGCTAACTGTGGCAGGAGTTCACTGTGCATCAACCGACGCTACGCGCCGAGCCCAACTGCGGAAAGATTACCTGCGTCAGCAACAGGTCCGCGAAGGGCGGGTATTACGGGGAGAAACGGTGTTTTACGGCAAGGCTTCCTTTTACGGGCCCCAGTTCCACGGCAAAAAGACCGCCAGTGGGGAGGTATTTAATATGTACGATTTAACCGCCGCTCACAAAACCCTCCCGTTTGGCACCCGCTGTCGGGTAACCAACCTGAAGAACGGCAAAACCGTCATCGTGCGGATTAATGATCGGGGGCCGTTCGTACCCGGCCGAATTATGGATTTATCCTACGGCGCCGCCAAAGCCCTGGATGCCGTAGCGGATGGCATCATTGAGGTGAAGGTGGAAGTGGTGGGGGAGTAGGTCCGCATGGGGGATGTTCGGAGAAATATTTTCTCCACAAAGGGGCCTTAGCCCAATCGTTCAGGTAAAAGCCGAAATGGGTTAGGGGTACTCCCGCATCCCATTGCGCCGCGATACGGATCGTCGACATTCATTTTGACGCTCAAAAAGAACGCGAAGCGCTCGCACACGGATAGCCTGGGGCGAAGCCCCAGGTAATGGGGTGTTCAGTCCCCACCCCAAGCCCTGAAAGGGCGTAACGCCGTAACCGTGTCGCTCTTTCAGAGCTCCTAATCATTTTGTTATTCATCTATACCCAGGGCTGCGCCCCGCGCTACCTGAATGCGACCCATTCGGGGTCTATTCGTAATATTTGCTTAATTTTTGAAAATATGAAGTATTCGCATGCCATCACTCCGCGACGGGTTATAGCTTTGCTCTGGGCTAACTCTGGGTGCCCCTTTCACGTTTTATTCGAAAAGACGGCTGTAATTGCCTTGAAAAAAGCCCATCCTTAACAAATGCGTGTTTATTTTTACCATTCCCAAAGCCCCAATCCACCACAAACAAAAATTCCCAAATTTCTCATCTCCGTATTTTGTCCCACAAAAAATATTCCGTATATTTGCTACCTTTCGAGCGTTAATGTAAAAACATAGAGGAGAGATGTATGGCTAAACCGATTGAGGTAACCGATGCAACGTTTGAACAGGAAGTGCTGAATGCGGATGTTCCGGTGTTGGTGGACTTCTGGGCCATCTGGTGTGCACCCTGTCGCTTAATTGCACCGGTGGTGGAAGAACTGGCAAATGAATACGAAGGCAAACTCAAAGTGGCCAAACTGGATGTGGACCACAATCCCAATACGGCGGTAAAATATGGAATCCGCAGTATCCCCACCCTTCTTATCTTTAAAAACGGACAGGTCGTTGACCAGATTGTTGGTGCTGTTCCCAAACAATATTTACTGGAACGGCTCCAGAAGGTAATGGACTAATATTGAACACGGAACCGCAGTTGAAGCCGGGGAAGACGTTCTTCTCTGGCTTTTTTATTGCTGCAAGTAAACGAAACGCTGAAAACAAACCGTGAAAATCCGCAAAGCACAATTTGTAAAAAGTACGCTGAATCCCAAGGATGCGCCCCAGCCCGCGCGTCCGGAGTTTGCTTTTGTGGGGCGATCCAATGTGGGGAAATCATCGTTAATTAATACTCTGGTGAATATTAAAAATTTTGCACGGGTCAGCAAACAGCCCGGGAAAACGCGCGCGATTAATTATTTCAATATAAACGATGCCTTTTATCTGGTGGATTTGCCCGGCTATGGGTTTGCCAAAATTTCCAAAACCGAACAAAAGAAATGGCAGCAGGCTATTGAAGGGTATCTGGTAAACAATCCCCGGTTGCGTCTTCTGTTTGTGCTGGTGGATGCTAAAGTGGGACCCAAAGCCACAGATGTTCAACTGGTGGAGTGGTTGCAGTACAACGGGATACCGTTCCAGGTCGTGGCGACGAAAATAGACCAGGTGGGACGAAGCAAATGGCAACAGGTGCAAAATACCATTGCAGAAACGTTCCACTTAATGCCCGGTACGCCCATCGTGTTATTTTCGGCAAAAAACCGAACCGGGCGGGGGGATATCTGGCAAATTATTGAAGCCCATCTGAAATCCCCGGAGTAGGGGAGCAGACGACCATTTCTGCCAGTGGGGAGTGAAATCACGAATAGTCATCAGCACGTTGTTCGGATTGAAATAGCTAATGAAGCGCGGCAAATCTTAAAAGACTATTGCTTTTTTTCTAAGAAATTCTTCAATTTCTGTTAAAAAGGAAACGGAATGGGAATGCCGGAAACGAAAATTGCACAAGCACCGCCATCCCAATTGAAAATCTGGTGGTTGGCGGCACGTCCCAAAACATTATGGGCCAGCGTTGCCCCCGTACTTATGGGAAGTGCTCTGGCCCTTGGCGATGGCGTATTCCACGGAATTACCGCGCTGGTAACCCTTTTGGCTGCCATGGCCATTCAAATTGGAACCAACCTGGCC
>WGBF01000208.1 GCA_015494485.1 bacterium
CGTTAGGGTAGCGCGGGCATAATTAAATGCATGAATACTAATCAGCTCCTGAGGCGTTACATCACACAACACATCCCCATTTGCCAGAAACACTGTTTCATCCGGGAAAAATGGCCGGGCATATGCCACACCACCACCGGTTTCCAGCAATTGGGATTCATGGCTGTACAATATGGTGATCCCCCAGCGGGAACCATCCCCAAAATAATTCACAATAACATCCGGTAAATAATGCACATTAAGGACAATTTTACGGATGCCATGGGCAGCCAGATGGCGGACAATATGTTCCAGAATGGGTTTTCCCCGCACCGGCAACATTGGCTTGGGCACCTGCCGGGTAAGCGGACCCATGCGGGTACCCTTTCCGGCGGCCAGAATCATCGCAGTAGTCACGTTAATCATGCGGCAAAAATAAAAAACAGCCGTTTTATTTAAAAGGGCAATTCCGCTTTCCCTTGATTTTCCTGAAATACTTTGCTTTGATTTCCTGCGACCCATAAATTTGGGGCAATTTAACCAAATACGGAGCTTTTATGAGTCGCGTTCTGGTCACGGGCGGTGCAGGTTTTATCGGTTCCTACTTGTGCGAACACCTGTTAAACGAGGGGCACGAAGTCCTTTGCCTGGATAATTTTTTTACCGGTACCAAAGACAACATCATCCACCTGATGGATAACCACCGTTTCGAATTGATTCGCCACGATATTACCGAACCCATCATGCTGGAAGTGGACCGCATTTACCATTTCGCCTGCCCGGCTTCCCCGGTGCACTATCAGTACAATCCGGTTAAAACCATTAAAACCAATGTGATGGGCACCATCAACATGCTGGGACTGGCCAAGCGGGTAAAAGCGCGGGTAATGCTGGCGTCCACTTCCGAAGTGTACGGCGACCCCAAAGTGCATCCGCAGACCGAAGAATACTGGGGGCACGTCAACCCTATTGGTCCCCGCAGTTGTTACGATGAGGGGAAACGGGTCGCAGAAACGTTAATGATGGATTACCACCGGCAAAACAATGTGGACATTAAAATCATTCGCATTTTCAACACCTATGGCCCCCGGATGGCAATAAACGATGGCCGGGTGGTGAGTAACTTCATCGTCCAGGCGCTGCGGGGCGAAGACATTACCGTGTACGGAGACGGCAAACAAACCCGTTCCTTCTGTTACATCGACGACCTGGTGGACGGCATATTTAAAATGATGAACACTGAGGATTTTATCGGCCCGGTTAATCTGGGGAATCCCGCGGAATTTACCATTCTTGAACTGGCAGAGTTGGTCATTGAATTAACGGGCAGTAAGTCTAAAATTAAGTACCTGCCCAAACCTCAGGATGACCCGGTCCAGCGGCAACCGGATATCACCCTGGCAAAACGAAAATTAAACTGGGAACCCCGCATTCCCTTGCGGGAAGGATTGGAAAAAACCATTGCCTATTTTGAATCCCGTCTCTCCCAAACCCAACGCTAAAGGCAGGTCCATGAATCATCAGCAGGCACGATTCGGCATCCATGTTGGCAAAATCCTGGTTTTAGTGCTCCTGGTAGCCGGTTTCCAGTCTGCAGTGGCACAGGAAACACTCCCACCCTATCATTGGGCCCAACCCTATTTGAATTACTTTAAAGTGCGGGGCGCCCTGCCGGATTTGAATTATCAGATGCGACCGTTTGACCGAATGGATATTGCCAGAAGCCTGCTGAACATCCCCTGGTATGATTTTGACTTCACACCAGGCGAAAAACACCAACTGCAACTGTTATTTAAAGAATTTCAGGAAGAAATCACCCTGTTGGTCACCGAACATCCCGACCAGTGGCGCTACAAATTTAATCGCGCCCGGCTCTTCATCCCCATTAACTTTCCAGTTCTGGAAAGCGAAATAGCAATAACTCCCGGCGTGTATCAGCGGCTGGGTGTTAAGAATTTCGGTGAAACCACCGTGCCGGTGTTTACGCACCTGCGCCTGAGCGGCCGATGGAAAGACAACATTTTCCTGTACCACAATTTAAGCCTGTTCAATGAAGCCGATTCCAATTATCCCGGTAAAGAATTCCGGAATTTTTATGCCTATTCGGAACAGGCTTATCTGCAGTATTCCGGCCGGTGGGGGCGATTTAAGCTGGGGCGTGACTACTTCCAGGTTGGTCCGGGGCGCAGCGGTCAACTGCTGTTTTCGGACAATAGCCTGCCGTTCGACATGTACACCGGCCAACTGGGCACTGGCACCCTGCGTTTTTATTTCTGGGGTATTGCTTTAAACCCCCGCCCAAACCGACTGGCGACCCGGTCCATCCAACCCCGGGCGTTTCGGTACATCAACGGCCACCGGCTGGCATTGCATTTCTCTACCTTTTCCATTGCGGTGAATGAGGTGGTGCTATACGGCGGGCCTTTTCAGCGGTGGGAAATGGGGTTGGTTAATCCATTCATGATTTACTACGGCTATCAGGTAAACACGCCCGCCTTCACCGGAAATGCATTCGTTAGCCTGGATGCCACCTGGTACCCCCTACCGGGGATTGAAGTGTACGGCGAATTTCTGGTGGATGATTTTCAGGTGGACAAAAAAGAACCCGGCGACCTGGAACCCAACGAATTGGGTCTGCTCATTGGGGGCCAATGGGGGCAACCGCTGGGCATCTCCAATGTGCTGGTGCGTGGCGAATACGTACAGGTGCGCAATCGGACCTACAATGCCCCGGTGCTGGACTGGGAAAAATACCTGCATTACAACAAGGTCATCGGATACTATCTGGGGAATAATTTTGAACGATACCAACTGGGTGGGGAGTACTGGTTTCGGGGAACGATGCAGTTTACGGGGGACGTTGTTGTCATTCGACAGGGAGAAGGCAGCGTTCAGGGAGAATTCAACAAAGATTACTTAAATTACACGGTAGAAGAAGGCTACCGAGAACCCTTCCCCTACGGAGTAGTCGAAACCCAATGGCAGTTTCGGGGCGGTGCCCGCTGGTCCGTAACCCCGTGGAGCCACATTGCCTTTTCGCTGCAATACACCCGCTTTTCCAATTATCAGCACCAACAGGGAAACCAGTACAGTGAGTGGCAATTCTTTTTAACCGCCTGGCTGCAATGGCAAAAACCCTTCCGTTTCAACCGGTAATTCGGTGCTACAAAATTGACCGCCATCACATTTTTTTGCCGAACGGGCAGTTTCTCTTTGACAAATCCTAATTCTTTTATTATATTGAAAAACAGTTTATTTGTAAGTTGTTGTTTTCACGTGGGTTATAACTTATTGCGGTGGGTGAATGGCCAAAGAGTTACGAATCGGTAAAGCGAATCCCAGATTTTCATTAGAGAAATATTTAAACGAAATCTCTCAAATTCCCCTCCTTACTCCCCAGGAGGAAATTGAGCTCACCAAACGCATCCGCCAGGGCGACCAGGAAGCACTGGACAAATTGGTTCAGGCCAACTTGCGTTTTGTGGTAAAGGTTGCCAAGGAATACCAGAATCAGGGGCTTCCGCTGGTGGATTTAATCAACGAGGGTAATCTGGGATTAATTAAAGCAGCCAAACGCTTTGACGAAACCCGCGGGTTTAAATTCATTTCGTACGCGGTGTGGTGGATTCGCCAATCCATTTTGCAGGCGCTGGCAGAACACTCCCGCGTGGTGCGTCTTCCCTTAAATCGGGTGGGGCAAATTTCCAAAATCAACCACATCGTAAAGGAACTGGAACAACAATTCAACCGGGAACCCACCTACGAAGAAATTTCCGAAGCACTGGATATTTCCGTCAACGACGTGACCGAAGCCATGATTTCCGGTCCTTATCCGCTTTCGCTGGACCAACCGTTTAGCCGGTCCGACGAAGGTTCCATTAAAGATGTGATTCAGAACCCGGACAGCAAAACACCGGACGGCGACTTAATTAAGGAATCCCTCCGGGAGGAAATTCGGCGCGTGCTTAAAACCCTCTCCCCGCGGGAAGAGAAAATCATCAAAATGTATTTCGGTATCGATTACGAACGGCCTTACACCCTGGAAGAAATCGGAGAACGTCTGCGGCTAACCCGGGAAAGGGTGCGGCAAATTAAAGAACGGGCTCTCACCCGTCTGCGTCATCAATCCCGCTCCCAGAATCTGCGGTTGTTTTTGTAGTTCCCTCTCTACTCCGTCTCAATGTTTTGTTTTCTCCTCTACCCCTTCCACCGCTCAGGGAAATTCCACCAACTCCTCAATCCGCTGGCGCACCAGTTGCAGCAGTTCATCTTCGCTTAACCGCTGTACCGTTTCGGCATCAATGGGTTTACCAAACGCAATCTTTACCGGACCGGGGGTAATGCGCCAGTCCCCTTTGCGCTTCACGGCAAACAAACCGGAAAGTCCCACCGGCACAATAGGCCGCTGCCCCAATTTCGCCAGATGA
The DNA here is from genome assembly GCA_015494485.1 of bacterium. Lineage (GTDB taxonomy): Bacteria > Calditrichota > Calditrichia > RBG-13-44-9 > J042 > WGBF01. The sequence goes on from WGBF01000208.1 coordinate 4,407, forward strand.
AACGGAAGCCGCTTGAAGGGACGCAACCGGCCATCCAAGGTGCGATGCCCCTCCGGAAGAATGACCAGTGACTGTCCCGCCCGGAGCCGCCGCGCTGCCTCCCGAATGGCCTGGATGGAACCGTGGATACTGTGGCGCGGCATGGGAATGTTGCCAGCCCGCCGAATGGCGTGACCGTACAGCGGCCAGCGAAACTGACGGTCAGCTTCAATGCCCCGCACAAATTGCGGAATGTAGCCGGCCAGCAACGGAATATCCAGCAAACTCACATGATTGGCCATGTACAAATAGGTACCCGAAGGGTCAATGTGTTCCCGGCCTTTAACGGTAACCGGAATGCGCAATAAACGGAACAGAAAACGAAAGGCGGCTTTAATTACCGGGTCGTAACGCTCCGGCGGCATTACAAAGGAGGCAAATACCACCAGCAACAAAAACGGAGCAACGTACAGACCCCCAATTACCCACAGAAAAATGGCTGTCACATTCCGTTTCATTGAAATACCCGAATTGCGCCCGGAATGCACTCAATTTCCACCGGCGTGCTCCCCAGCAACTCCCCATCCGGGGAAAGCAGGCGTCCGGTATCTGTGGTAATCCGCAAGCGGTTTACCTGAAAGGTCTCCACTTCCGGTAGATGAATGTGTTCACCGGTGAATATTTTCGGAAAGGAGCGAATCAAGCGCCACCGGGACATGGGGTTTAATACCACCACATCCAGCTTCCCGTCCACCAGACTGGCATGGGGCGTAATCAGGAAATTGGAGGTGTAGCGACTGTTGGACACTTCCACAAAAATCATTTCGCGGGTAAGGGTACGGTCATCGGCTTCCAGAATAACCGGTGTGGCAGAAAGCCGCGCCAGTTGCACAAACACCCCAATGGAATAGGCCATATTCCCCAACCATTTAAAATGGGAGGCCGTCCGGGCAATATCCGTCACGAACCCCATGCCCAGAATGTTTAAAAAATAAAACAGATTGCCGTTGGTGCGAAACGTGCCCACATCCACCGGTGAGGGCTGGTTCCGTGCAATGAATTCAATCCCCCGCTGCCAGGTACGATTGGTAAGGTCCAAATCGCGGGCAAAGGCATTCCCGGTGCCAATGGGGAGCACCCCCAGCGGCACATCCACAAAGGGGTCCCGCTTCAGAAGGCCGTTGAGCACCTCAAAAATGGTCCCGTCGCCCCCGGCTGCCACAATGCCATCGTAATTCTCCAGGGGTATTTGTTGAACCAATTCCACCGCATGCCCCGGAAATTCCGTTTGCAAAATGTCTGCCTGAATGCCCCCTGCATGAAAGGCGCGCTGCACCTGCGGAAGGAGCTTTTTGGCCCGGCTGTTGCCGGCCCTGGGATTGTAGATGACACACACGTTCATATTGGTACCCCGCATCAAAGAAAAAAAAGAAAATAGAAAACCGTTACAAAAAATCCAAGGGGTGTGGCACGCGCCTCCGGAAATCCCGGGCGGAACCCGTACCCCGGGCATTGGCGTTTACTTTTCGACGTGCGGGCCCACGGGGGTTCTTCCCCGGACAAAAATCCATTTGAAGGGTTTATCTGAATGCCCGGAACGCTTATATTGGGTCATCATTAAAACGGAACAACGTGCAACCATGGAACACAAACGCCTGTATTTAATTGACGGTTCGGCGGTTTTTTACCGCGCGTATTTCGCCTTCATTCGTAATCCCCTTTTTAATTCCAAAGGGGAAAATACCAGCGCCACTTATGGCTTCACCCTGCAG
>WGBF01000209.1 GCA_015494485.1 bacterium
ACTTCCGCCATGCCGGTTACTGCAAATTTAAATACCGTTCGGCCTTCCTGGCGGATATAGTGCATACGCTTCTCCACGGTTTCGTGGCTGGCAGGATGCAAACTTCCACCCGCAGGCATGTACAGGTACTTCCCGCCGCTCCCGTCGCTTTTTAAAATAAAATCCAGAACGCCGTATTCTTCATCTTCGCCGGGTTCCAGCAATACGGCAGCCCCCGCATCACCAAATAAAACACAATTGTTGCGGTCCTGGTAATCCACGATGCTGCTCATTTTATCCGCCCCAATAACCAGCACTTTTTGATACCGCCCTGTTTCCACAAATTGAGCTGCCGTAGCCAGGGCGTACACAAAGCCGGTACAGGCACCGTTTAAATCCACACCCCAGGCATTTTTAGCGCCAATGGCATCCTGAATTAAGCATGCGGTATTGGGGAACATCATGTCCGGGGTGACCGTGGCCACCATTATCATATCCACCTCTTCCGGGGAAATGCCGCGCTCCTGCAAGGCCATTTCAGCGGCGCGGGCTCCCATGTAGGAGGTACCTTTATCTTTATCCAGGATGTGGCGTTCTTTGATGCCGGTTCTGGTGGTTATCCATTCATCGGAGGTGTCCACCATTTTTTCCAGATCTTTATTGGTTAGCACATTCGGTGGAACATAATGCCCTACAGCTGTAATGATTGCTTTTCTTCCCATACTAATCCCCTCGATTTTAATTCCTGTGCAATGTGTTCATTCACCCGTTTTTCCCCCATCATGTGTGCCACCCGGATCGCATTTTTAATTGCCCGCGGTGTTGAACTCCCATGAGAGATAATGGAAATGCCGTTTACCCCCAGAAGCGGCACTCCCCCGTACTCCTGATAATCAAAACTTTTTTTCATGCCGGTAAAGGCATGCCGTACCAGAAATGCCCCCACCAGTGCAAACAAATTTCGCCCCAGATTTTGTTTGAATTTGCGCTTAAATACCCCCATAACGCTTTCGGCAAACTTCAGTACCACATTGCCGGTAAATCCATCGGTTACCACCACATCCGCACCACCCATCATAATATCGCGCCCTTCCACATTGCCGACAAAATTCGGAATGCTTTCTTCCATTAATTCGTAAGCCTTGCGGGTAAGCTCAGTGCCTTTGCTTTTTTCCTCGCCGATATTCAGCAACGCCACCCGGGGATGCGCGATATCATAAATGTACTCCACAAATACCGCCCCCATTAATCCAAACTGAAGCAAATGGTTGGGCTTGCATTCGGCATTGGCACCCACATCAATCAACAGCACCATACCATCTTCCGACGGCAAAAATGCCCCCAGTGCCGGTCGGCTAACCCCTTTGATGCGTCCCAGAATAAGTAACGAAGCGGCCATTTGTGCCCCGGTGCTTCCGGCACTTACAAAAGCATCCGCCAGGCCTTCCTTAATCAATTGAATGCCTTTTACCATGGAAGATTCTTTTTTCTGACGGATAGCAGCGGCAGGGGATTCATCCATTCGAATGATCTGGGAGGCGTGCACAATTTTAATATTCCGGCGCGGAAAGCGATGATGATGTTCCAGCTCTTTTTTAATCAGCGCTTCATTCCCCACCAGAATAATCTGATCACGGCCCCGGAATTCTTTATCATATAAAAGAGCCCCTTCAACCGGGGCTCTCGGGGCATAATCGCCACCCATTGCGTCCACTACAATTCGCATGTACGCCTGCTCCTGAGTATCAGGATTCCTCGCGAACGTTTAATACCTGGCCTTTATAAAAACCACAATGGGGACATGCACGGTGGGGCAATTTGGGTTCTCCGCAATTGGGACAGGTCGATAGCGTCCTTGCAGTCAGACGCCGCATCCACACCGCACGTCGCTTATCCCGTTTTGACTTGCTCAACTTCCGTTTCGGATTCGCCATTCTCGTTCTCCTTTAGTTCTGATTATTTTAACAATTCTTTTAGTTTCAACCAGCGGGGATCAATCGGGTCTTCCGTACAGGTACAGGCTTCATGGTTCAAGTCCGCACCGCAGCCGGGGCAAATCCCCTTGCAGTTTTCATCACAAAGCATTTTCATGGGGACGCCTAAAATGAGATTTTCCACCAATTGATCCGTTAAATCAATATCTACCGTTTCCGGTGGCAATAAAATCACTTCTTCCTCATCGGTCTCCAGATCTTTCAACCCAATATGGAACAGGACATCAAATGTACCATGGTACGCATGCTCATATTCGTCCAGACACCGGTCGCACACGTAATGCCCCATCGTGTCCACTTCCACATGACACTGGATGTTTTTCTCGAACTTGTTCAGTTCCACGTGAACTTTCAGGTCATGCGGATACACTTCCTCGCGGTAAAAGTGAAGGGATCCACCTTTGACTAAAAAGTCATATTGATGAATCCCATCTTCCAGATGTAAAATCGGTATCTTCATAACAAGCCCCAAATTTAATTGTTATGCAAAATTTTGTCAAGATGTTAATTTTGGAATCGGTTTCCCTTCATAAACCCCGTACTTCCATGAAATTAACCATTAAAATCGATGTTCTGGTGAAACCGCCTGTAAAACGGTTGCTATGGCAATAAGTTCCCGGATCACCATACCCGCCAAAGAACACTTGGTCTTGACCGCACACCCCATCTTTCAATCCCTGCAGTGGTTACACATCAAATTACACAAAATTTCAGGTGAATGCACTCCTGCACCGGTGTGGGTTGAAATTTTATCATCTGGGTTTACCAACCGAATATCCCGTGAGATCTTCTGCCAGAGGGAAATTCTCTTGCAAACTCCGGTGTACGCTTCCATCCACGCCAAACAGACACGTACCCTGCGTTCGCTTTGGCAGAGACCTTCCTGAAAAAAACAACGCCCGGCTTCAATCGAAACCGGGCGTTTGGTAAAATTTTAACTGTAAAGACGTGGCTGGTTAGCCGCGGAAAAATTTGTATCGGTAATCTTCAATTTCTGCAGAGGCTTTCAGCGCATCATACCACGCCTGAAATACCCGTAACTGCTTTTGCTGCAGCAACCGCTGACGCAGGACTTCCCGCTGCTTGGCGTATTCTTCTTCATTAAATTCAGTTCGATCCAGAACTTTAATGTAAAAATATCCCTGCTGCGCTTCCAGTAAGTCCGACGGTTGATTCAGCGGCAAAGCAAAGGCGGCGGCATTAATGTCCACCGAACGTCCCAGCTTGGGAATCGGCGCACCGAACAAAAAGTAACCGGAGGTGTCGGCAACCAGAATGTGTTGTTCATCCGATGCCGCAATTTGCGGGAACGGTGTACCGGACTTTACGGCATCCGCAAATTTTAAGGCGTATTCCCGCGCCATCTGTTTGCGTTTTTCGGTCTTAATCCGGTTGATGCAAATTGATTTTACTTCCTCAAAGGGGCGGTATCCCGCCGGTTGAATTTCCGCTACTTCGAATACCACATAGCCGGTTTGCGCCCGGAAGGGATCGGAAATCTCGCCCTTTTCAGCATGAAAGGCCCATTCCACCGCGCCTTCCATTAACCCCAATCCGGGAATGAAATTCCGTTTTACAAACGGCGGTGTTTTTTCAATTTTGTATTTCAGGCGATCTGCGGCAACTTTAAATCCGCTTTCTTTGGCAATCTGGGCAAATTCATCTGCCCGGTCCCGCGCATCTTCCACCGTAGAGGCACTGGCATTAAAACGCAACAGAATGTGGGAAGCGCGGACTTTTTCGACCCCGTCTTCTTTTTTGCGATCCACAATTTTAATAATGTGAAGCCCAAAACGGGTTTTAACGGGACCAATAATCTCACCCGGTTTGGCCGAAAATGCCGCTTTTTCAAATGCCGGGTCCATATCCCCGCGCTTAAAATACCCCAGGTCCCCATGGTTGGTCTGAACGGAGGGATCTTCCGAATACTCGTCCGCCAATTTGGCAAAATCCGCACCGGACCTGGCTTCTTTTAAAATATCTTCCGCCAGCCGGTACACACGCATTGAATCTTCATGGGTGGGTGCGGTGGAAAAAAGAACGTAATTCAACACCCGCTTTTCTTCTACCTTAAAGTCATCCTTATGCTCTTCGTAGTATTTTTTAGCTTCTTCTTCACTGACTTCCACTTCCTTGGAGGAAAACTTGTAAAGCGGAGCACCGACATATTCCACCTTGGCCCGCATGCTCTGGCGCATAAAAGCATCCTTAATTTCTTCCTCGGTCACCATAACGGCAGCCGTTATGCGCGCCAGTAATTTCTGGAACGGTAAATTCTGGGCCACATAGGACACTACCGTCTGCTCCACCTGTGGATTCTGAAGTGCCTGACGGTATTTGTTGATATCGAATTGACCATTGGTTAAAAAGGCCGGGATATTCCGGAAATACTGGGGAGGATTATGGACACTGTGATAGGCAATTTCCCGTTTGGTGACCTTAATACCCATTTTTTTAATTTGTTCCTGAAGCAAAATTTGCTGAATAATGTTTTCCCACACTTCATTTTGCAATCGCTTCATGTCCGCATCGGACAGTTCACCGCCGGTGCGCTGCCGCTCGTTTTCGTACGCGTTCTGCAGCATCTGGTTGTATTCTTCTACCGTAATCTCGTGACCATTAATTTTGCCTACAATATTGTTTCCCCTGGAGGACCGTCCGGTAATATCAGCACCCCATTCAAGCACCATCAGCGCCAGAAATGCCACAACCAGCAAATAAAGAAAGAGCTTACTCATTTCTCGGAGTTTGGTCATCATAAAGCGCGCATCTCCTTCTGTTTGAATTCAAATAAAGAACACATTAAAGCGGGAAAATTTAACCGCCCGTATGCAGAAAATCAAACAAAATAAATGTTCCGTGGTTCCGCAGCGGCCACCCGCTTTGTGCATGTCCTTTTATAACGCAGTAATTTCCCGAATCAGGGCATCGGTATATTTATCCGTCGTAGCGGAACCGCCCAGATCCGGAGTTACCACCTCGCCTTTTCCAATGACTGTTTGAACCGCCCGTTCCACTTTTTCCGCTGCCTGGGTTTCCCCCAGATGCCGGAGCATGAGCGCCCCGCTTAAAATCAATGCGGTTGGATTGGCAATGCCCTTACCGGCAATATCCGGCGCGGACCCGTGAACGGCTTCAAACACCGCACAGTTGTCCCCGATGTTTGCCGACGGTGCCAGTCCCAGTCCGCCAATTAAGCCACTGGTTAAATCGGAAATAATATCCCCGAATAAGTTTTCCATAACCAGCACGTCAAACCGAGAAGGATCCAGCACCAGCTTCATGGCCGTGGCATCCACAATGGACTCTTCGTATTCAATATCCGGGTATTGGCGGGCCACCATGCGCACCACATCCAGGAACAACCCATCACTCATTTTTAAAATATTTGCCTTGTGAACGGCGGTCACTTTTTTGCGCCCGTACTTGCGGGCCGTTTCAAACGCAAAGTGGGCAATGCGCTCCGAACCTTTTTCCGTAATGACCCGCAAACTTTCCACCACACCCGGAACCACAATGTGTTCCAGGCCGCTGTAAAGACCTTCCGTATTTTCGCGAATGACAATGACATCCACATTCTCGTACCGGGATTTCACCCCCGGAATGGATTTGGCAGGACGGAAATTGGCGTACAGATCCAGATGTTTGCGCAGGCTTACGTTCACGGAACGAAATCCTTTGCCAATGGGCGTGGCAATGGGGCCTTTCAGGGCTACTTTGGTCCGAAGCACGGAATCCAGCGTACTTTCCGGTAGGGTGGTGCCGTAGCGATTCAGCACTTCCGCACCTGCTTCGTGAATGTGCCAGTGAATTTCCACACCGGTGGCATCGATTACCCGTGCCGCTGCTGTGCTCACTTCTGGTCCGATGCCATCTCCGGGGATGAGGGTTACATCATAGGCCATGTATGCATCTCCTTTTGTTTTTCATTTTTGTCAAAACAAACAAATTTACGATGGAAACCGGCGCTGACAAAACGGCGGAAAATTTTATCGGGATCGGTGAAAGTACGGGAAATCTGTCTTCATTCCTCCTGGAACGGGACACCCATTCTCTGCCCGGAACTACACAGATTTTTTTCCACGAATGGGTGGAACCAATCACCCCTCAGGGCTGTTCGGTCCGGGTTCCAGGGCTTTTGCCAGCGGTTCTACCGTCTCGTACACCTGCTGCAGAATCTTCTGATAATCCACGCTTCCCTGCTCCACCGCATCCATCCACGCTTCCAGTTGCCGGGTTTGCTCTTCGGAAATAAATTGCGGTACCTGTTGCTGCAAATAGTGAAACACTTCCATGCCCCGACGGGTGGGGATGAGTTTTCCGCCGCGCTCAATAATATAATGACGCCGAAAGAGGCGGTCGATGAGTACGGCATAGGTGGACGGTCGCCCGATGCCGCGTTCCTTCATCAGCCGAATGACATCTGCCTGGGTGAGTAACGGCAGTGCCGGCCGCCGATGGATTACCCGTTCGGCACGCACCGAACCTTCCGGCAGCGCGGGTTTAATTTGGACCATATAAGGGAACAATTCCACTGCGCGTCCGCTGGCAGCTTCGGCTTGCTCCATTTCAATGTGCAACGAAATGGCGGGAACATCAATGCGGTACCGGGCAAGGGTCACCGTATACGGCCGCGCCTGGCTGGCCATAAACCGGCGGAAAATTAAGTCGTACACCCGAAAATGCTGGCGGGTAACCGGACCGGAGGTCTGATACGCCCCTTCAAACAGCATGGTGCGAAACGTGGCTACATCCCAGGGGCGCGTGGGCCGAATACATTCGTGGGCACCCTCGCTGGTAGCCCAGCGGCGCCCCTGGAAATCATCTTTCAGGTACAGGCGGGCAATTTCCATGCCCCGGTCGGACACCGCAGTACTGTCCGTACGATGGTAGGTAATCAGCCCGTTTTCAAACAGAAACTGCAGCAGGTCCATGGCACTGGCAGCGGGAATTTTCAGCAACCGGTGGATATCCTGCAGCAGCGCATCGGTGGTGTACGGCGGCAATGGGGTGCGCTGTACTTCGGTGCGTTCCTGTAGCTCAATGGTTAGCTGGAATGTTTCCGGTAGTTCCGCAACAGCCGCATGCTCCCTGTCCGTTCCCAGGGGAATAAGCACTGAATCCACCCGGGCACTGACGTGCGCAACCTTTTGCCGATGCCCCTGAAAATGTTCAATAATCCATCCCAGAATGGGCGATTGCGCCCGGCCGGCGGAGAGATTGGCATCCTGGAAATGGTGTTGCAGCATCCCGGAAAGGGTAAACCCCACCCACCGGTCACTGATGCGCCGCACAAACTGGGCCGCGACCCGCCACGGGTTCACCTCCCGTAACGCCCGTAATGCCTGCACAATGGCATCCAGGGTTACTTCATGGAATTCAGCCCGCTGCACC
>WGBF01000210.1 GCA_015494485.1 bacterium
GAGGGAAATATCCACCAGACCGGGAATTTTTTCCATGCCGCGTTTAATCTGTTCGGCAATTTCCCGTCCCCGCTGTAGGTCATACCCCAGGATCTTAACTTCCACCTCCCGCTGGGTGGAAAACATTCCCGCTTGAATAAATTCCACCCGTAAGCCGGGGATCTCCTTAAAGCGTGCCCGCAGGGCATCCTGAATCTCAAATTGTGTGCGGTCCCGATTTTCCATCGGCGTCAGGCGAATTCGCAAAAAGATGTTGTGACTGCCGGTACCCATAAACAATGCGGCAATGCCTTCCGTTGCCCCAAACGTCATGTACACGTTTTCCGCTTCGGGCACTTCCTGGCGAACGATCTGTTCAATTTGCAACACCGTGTTTTCCGTTTCCTCCAGCGGGGTGCCGACCTCCCGGTCAATTCGGGCAATAATTAAATTCTGGTCCGTATGGGGCAAAAACTCTCCTGCCAGAGTAAACGCCAGAATCACAGCCAGCACAAACAACGCCGTAACCCCCGCCAGTACCTTCCCCCGGTGTTGAAGCGACCAATCCAGAATCCGATGGTACCACTCTTCAAACCGGCGGTAGCCGTTTTCCAGGGTCGTTTTCAGGCGTTCCTGCGCAGGGAAAATGCGATCCATTCGGGGAACGCGCATAATTTCGTGGGAAAGCAGCGGAATCAGCGTGAGGGCCAGGATTAAAGACACCAATAAGCTAAAACAGATGACGATGACCATATCGCTGAACAATTCGCCGGCAATATCGGGAATGAACAGCACAGGTAAAAACACCGAAATGGTGGTCAGCGTGGATGCAGTGATGGCCATTCCCACTTCCGTGGTTCCTACATCGGCAGATTGCAGCAGAGGCTCCCCCATTTCCCGATGCCGGTAAATATTTTCCAGTACGACGATGGAATTGTCCACCAGCATGCCAATCGCCAGGGCCAGGCCGGCCATGGAAATAATGTTCAGCGTAAGGTTTGCCGCATACATCACCGCAAAGGTGGAAATAATGGACACGGGAATGGACACCGCCATAATCAAACTGCCGCGAATGTTTCGGATAAACACCAGCAACACCAGCAAAGAAAGGACAAATGCCTGAAGCCCGGTGTTGCGCAAATTCAAAATGGATCGCATGATGAATTCGGAAGCGTCATAAATCACCGTAATCTGGGTTCCTTCGGGAAGTATGCTCTGAATTTGCGGCAATGCTTTCCGAATGTTTCGGCAGGATTGAACCGTATTGGCATCCGATTGTTTGTTAATCTGAATAGCCACACCGGGACGGTAATTCACCCGCACATCGCCAAAGCGTTCTTTGAACCCGTCTTCCACCTGTGCCACATCCTTTAAATACACCGTCCCCCGGGCAGAACGGGCTACGATAACGTTTTTCACATCCTCAATACGGGTAAAATCGCTTCGCGTGCGCAGGCTAAAATTTGTAGTGGGAGTTTCCATCCGCCCCGCCGGTTGTAATGACGTTTGCAACTGGATTGCCCGCACCAGGTCGCTGATGCTCAAATGCAATGCTGCCAGGCGCACAGGGTCCACCTTCACATTAATCTGACGTTCCAATCCGCCCATGGTGGTCGCAGCAGCAACCCCTTCCACCCGTTCCAGTAAAGGCTCCACGTGTTCATCGGCCAGCTTCCGTAATTCAGCCGGTCCCAGATATTTGGAGTTTAACCCCAGGAACATGATGGGCTGCAGGGAGGGGTCAAAAGCAAAGACCAGCGGGTCGCTGGCTTCATCCGGCAAAAAATCCCGAACCAGGTCCAGCCGCTTCCGGACGTTGTTTTCCGCCTTGTCGATATCCGTCCCCCAATTAAATTGCAGCAGTACAATGGAATACCCCTGGGAGGATTGGGAATCGATTTGTTTGACGTTTTTGGTGGCCGCTACGGTTTCTTCGATGGGGCGGGTAATTAAATTTTCAATGTCTGCCGGTCCCACGCCCTGGTATTCCACAATGATGCCAATGACCGGAAATTTAATATCGGGGAGTAAATCAATTTTCAGCCGGGAAAGTGAAAACAACCCAAACCCGATGACAATCAGGTACAGCATGAAAAAGGTGATTTTACGTTGAATTGAAATAACGGCAATCTTCATACCGCTCCCCTATTCCACCACGCGAACCGGTTGTCCATCTTTTACCAGCTTTTGGCCCACTACAATCAGGGAATCCCCTGCCTGCAGTCCGGTGCCAATTGCCACCCTTGTATCCGACTCCAGAGCAATGGTTACCGGTTTCCGCCGGGCCCGACTGCCCTCCACCACAAACACATAATGTTTTTGCAAATAGCGGGATTGGCCGGTTTGCGGGTCAATCACTATTTCGGTACGGGAAGAAATGGCATTGTCCGGCACCACCGGTATATTGGTAACAGTTTTTACCGCAATGCGAAACATGCCAAACATGCCGGCCCGCAGTTCGGAGTCTGTTTGTTTTAAAACCACCCGCGCCCGAAAGGTACGGGAAATTGGGTCAATTGCTGTTTCTTTCCACAGAACGGTACCCACGTACTGCTTTCCCGGTAAATCCGGGAATGTTGCCAGAACCGTTTGCCCAATCTGCACATCCTTCCAGTAGGTTTCCGGAATGGGGACATCGGCTTTAAAACCGTGAGGCGACACCAGCAGAAATACCGGTTGGCCTGCGGGCACAAATTCTCCGGAATCAAAATAAATGGCCGCTACTGTGGCCCGAAACGGGGCAACAAACAGGGAATTGCGAAATTGCTCCCGGGCCAGCCGAAAGGCGGCTTCCGCCTGGTGCAATTGAGCACGGGCCTGTTCGTACCGCGTGCGGGCCTGGTCCAGTTGCTGAGGGGATACCGCCCGTCCGCTGCTCAATTCCTGCATCCGGCGATATTCTTTTTCGGCAATTTCAAATGCCGACCGGGCCATATTCAAGGCCGAGTGGGCCTGGGCAACCTGCTGCTGTAACGTCGCGTTTTCAATATTTCCCAATTCGGCACCGGCTTCCACCGTTTGCCCCACACGCACACGAACATGCTCCAGTTTGCCGGGCATTTTGGCCGGCAGATGCGCCTGCTGCAGACCTTCCAGTCCGGCGGGCACAGCCAGATACCGAACCAGGGAATCGTTTTTCACCACAAACACTTTAACAGGGACAGCCTCTTCCACGGGCTGAGGTTTCTCTCCCATGCAACCGGTTAAAACCACCAGTATTCCTAAAATCCCAACAGCATATTTTCCAAACGTTACCATGTGGCGTGCCTGCGTTATGATTAATGAACAATAGTTTCCAGTTTCCCGATGGCTTTCAGCAAACGGAACTGCGCCATGTTGTAATCGAATATGCCTTTTTTCCACTGAATTGTGGTTTGTTCCAGCTGCACCTGGGCATTTAACAGCTCCAGTTGTGTAAGCATGCCCTGGTTATACAATAACTGCGCCTGCCGCAGCGCTTCAGCGGCTTGTTTCTGGCTTTCCTCCAATGCCGGTAGCTTTTGCCGCGCTTCCCGAAATGCCAGATACGCCTGATCCACGTCCAGGAGAATCTGCCGCTGCAACAACTCCTGCTGCAACTGGGCTTTCCGAAATTGGGCCCGGGCTTCCTGCACGTCAATGATACGACGTGCCCCTTCAAACAGGGGAAATTGAACGGTTACCAGTGCCCGCTTCACCCGGGTAAAGTCCGTGCGATCCGGAAACAGTGTTTCCACCTGAGCCTGGTGGTCCACAGAGGCGCTGAATACTATCGAAGGCGAAAATTTCCCGTACGCGGCCCGTTCCTGGGATTTCCAGGCTGAAAGCGACTCCCGGGAGGCTTTCAGCTCCGGTCGGTTGCGCAGTGCCATCTGGTGCAGGGAGTCCCGCTGCAGGGGAAGCTTGGCGGGTAGCAGGTGCAAAATGCGAAGGGAGTCGGTTAACGCCACAGTGTCTTCCGAGGCATACCCCAATAGCATTTTTAAATTTTCCAGCGCCAGCAGCCGCCGGTGCCGCGCTGCGGCTAATTCCGGTAATGTGGATTCAAACCGGGCCCGCGCCCGTAATGTGTCCAGTTCGGTGGTGGTGCCTGCTCTAAAATGCAAGCGGGTTTGTTGAAGGTGCTTCCAGGCAGCCGTTCGCATGCGGTGCTGCAATTGCACCATGTCCCCATACAATAGCGCGCTGAAATACGTTTCCAGAACGCGGATGGTAGTCTCCGCTGCGTGCTGATCCAGCTGTTTTTCCATTGCTTTCTGCAAATGGCGCTGAAACTGGTATCCCCACCAGCGGGAACCCCCGGCAAACAGCGTCCAGTTTAACTGCAGGGAATGGGTAATATTGTACGGGGTTCCCACGCGAAACCGCTGCTCCACCGGTCCCACTTTAAATACAAATTCCGGCAGTTCAATGTTACGCGTGTTGATATTTTGATATTGAAGAACAGGTAAGAATGTGGAGAGCGTTTTTTGCGCACGATATCGCTGCAGACTGACATCGATTTTCCGGAGCTGGAGGGTGGGATTATATCCGAGTGCCTGGAGTACCGCCTGTTGCCAGTTCAACCGGTGCAAATTTGCTTGTCCCCACCC
>WGBF01000211.1 GCA_015494485.1 bacterium
ACATTATTTTTTATACAGAACCCACAAATTCCGTGTCTTTTTATAAATTATAAAAATCTTTTTCTATCATTTCAACTCATTTATTTGGATATATTGATTTAAAACAATATAATTTCCAAAATATTAAGAATATATCGTTTCAATATAATTTCCGGGTGAAATTATCCTCTACACATTTGGCGATACATTTCTAATTCAATCCGTTTAAAAATCAAAGCCAAAATAACTCCTATTAAGCCGAAGACCAAAACGACCAACGCGGTATATAGCGATTGTAAACGGAAGCGCAATGAATAGGAACTACTCCTTAAAAGATGTTCAATATAGTTAGAAAATGCCACAAATCAACAGCCAGGTTGGTGACATGTCCTGGGAGTTTTATTTTTCCAAATAAATAGCGGAGGCTCAACCGCCGGTTACTGCCAGAGGCGGTCTACTACCAAAACGGCCATGATGAACATCATATACACGTTAATCCACATAAAGGCTTTCCAGAAGATTTTGGCCGAAAGGTTTTCCGCCAGCAATTGCCGGGAGGTCCACACCAGCCACAGGGCCGCCACAAAAAGGATGAAATAGGTGACCTGGTGGGCGCCAAATCCGTACAAGGGGAAAAATACAGTGGTAAAGACGGTAGCCAGAATCCACATAAAGGTAATACGCGCCACCTGGTTTTTGTTAAACTGCCGAAATAGGGAGGGAAAGCCTGCCCGTTCGTAATCTTCGCCGAAATTTAGCAACAACAACCAGAAATGCGGAATCTGCCAGATGAAAAAGAAAAACGCCAGCGCCCATAAGCGCCGGTCCAGCAGACTACCCCCGGCGGCAATCCAGCCAATGGCAGGCGGCACCGCCCCAATGAGGGCACCGGGAATAACGGCAAAAGGCGTGAGGCGCTTTAACGGCGTGTACACACCGTTGTACCAGATAGCATTCAGAAGACCCAGAAAAGCCGCCAGCCAGCCAAACGCCGCGTACAGAATAATACCGCCCGCGACCAGTAACGCCAGAGCAATGGCCAGGGCATGGTGGGGGAGTAACTTTCCGGAAGGCAGCGGACGGTGGCGGGTGCGTTCCATTTGCGCATCCAGGTGCCGCTCCTGGATTTGATTGAGCGCCCCGGAGCCGGCTGCCATCAGGAAAATACCCACCACGGCAGGTACGATGTCCCACCCAAATCCACCCCGGGCCAAAACAAAACCGGTGGCCGTAGAGAGGGCCACCAGTTCTGCAATGCGAATCTTAATAAATTCCGTAAAAATGCGTATTTTGCTATCCGAACGCCGCGTACTCATTTCAGGGTCTTAAGATACGCAATAATATGTTCAATGTCATCATCTGTTACAATATTCCGCTGGGGCGGCATTGCGGGCGGATAGCCTTTTACAATCGCGGCGCTGGGTTCCAGAATGGATTGTCGGATGTAATCTTCATCCGCCGTTATTTGCTCTTCTTTTCCATTTACGATAACGGTTTCCGTTTTCCCAAACAATCCCTTAAAGGAGGGACCCACCAGGCGGCTGCCATCCAGGCTGTGGCAGGCTACACAACCTTTCAGCTTGACCAATCGGGCGCCTTTTTCCGGGGACGGTCCCGCAGGCGCAGCGCCGGCTTCTTCCGTACCTGCCTGTTGCGCTTCAATTTCCGCAGAGGCGCTGGCATACCATTTGTCAAATTCGGCCTGGGGCATACCCACGATTTTGGACAACATATAGGAATGGCGGTCTCCGCAATACTCGGCACATAGCACCTGGTAACTGCCGGGCTTTTCCACTGTAAACCACATTTTTGTAGGCACCCCGGGCACGGCATCCATTTTCAAGCGAAATGCGGGGATGTAAAAACTGTGAATCACATCCATGGATTCCAGATTAACGGTAACCGGCTTCCCGACAGGCAGGTACAAGGTATCGGTTTGTAGCCCATTGGGGTAGGTATACAGCCAGGACCACATGCGGCCGGTCACTTTAATTTGCATGGCATCGTCCGGGAAATCCCGCATTTGTTTGTAATCAATATATCCGTAGTAGAAAAAACCCATCACAATTAATAATGGAATCACCGTCCAGACCACTTCCAGGGTAACATTTCCCGGGATGTCCGTCGCGCGGGGGTTCCGTTTGTGGTTGTACCGAATAATGAAATAAATCATGGTAATTGTAATCCCGACCAGCAGCGCCACCGAAACCGCCAGAATAAACAGAAAAATATTATCTACTGAATTGGTAAAATTCGAAGCTCCCATAGTCTTCACCTCATCTAAATAAGACATCAAAGAAAGTTAAACCGATAAATATGGCTATCGTGACGATTCCCATTAATAAAATTACGTGAAAAATGCGGGACTCGTATTTTAAGTGCATAAAATAACTCACTACCAGAGACGATTTTGTCGCCGCAATCAGCAAGGCAATCACAACTGCCAATGCGGGGACGTGCACACCGGAGGCCACTACCGTAACCCCGGTTAAAACAACCAGTCCCAGCCAAACCAGAACCAGAATTCCGTATCCAATACCATGTATTTCTTCATGTGAATGATGTGACATTGTTTAAACCCTCCTGATTATCATGTAATTAAATAGAATAAGGGGAACAGGAAAATCCAGATAATATCCACCAGGTGCCAGTACAGACCCGCATTTTCCAGCTTAATAATATTGGGAATATCCACACCGGCTTTTTTGGGGTCTTTCTTAATCACCACTTCCACTTCCACCACATCATCCTTAATCTCATCAATCACCCAGCGTTCCTGTTCGCCTTTACTGGCAATCAATTGCGCTCCCTTTAAATATTCAATATTGGGAGGCGCCACCACCACCTTTTCCGACGGCTTGCGGGCAATCAGGAAATAGACCCACAACAAAATCCCCATTCCCACCAGCACGTGCAAACCGTGCAAGCCGGTCATGGCATAATAGAGATTGAAATAAATAATTTCCCCCTGGCTTCGGGAAAGGAGCTCATCGGCACCGGGAAAAATGCCATGGTGGATTTTAGCGCTCCATTCAAAATACTTATTCACCAAAAACGTTAACGCAAACAGCACGGTGAGCAGTACCATCCACTTGGCCAGTTTCCGGTTGCGCCGTTTTAACGCTTCAATTCCCACTGCAACGGTCAAACTACTGGTTAACAGCACCAGCGTATTGATAGTACCGATAACCACATCCAGCTCCGTTGCCGCGGCATGGAACTCCGCCGCATGCCGCACCCGGTACATGGCATAGAGAATGAATAACCCCGTAAACAGAATCAATTCGGTTAATAAGAACAGCCACATGCCCATTTTGGCGCCCACAAAATCGTGGTGCTCCTCCAGGGCAATTTCTCGAATATTTTTCATCGAATGGCCTCCTCGTGATAATAAGGTTCATGCTCCACAACAGGTTCTTTTTCGAAATTCTCCAGCGGGGGAGGTGAGGATGTTTTCCATTCTAACGTAGTTCCTCCCCAGGGATTGGCATCTGCTTTTGTACCGCGGTAAACGGCATAAATCAAGGTACTGACTAAAATCAAAATACCGGTATACAGGAACCAGGAACCGACGGTAGCAATAACGTGGTCGGTGTGGAACTCCGGCAGGTGGTCGTAATAGCGGCGCGGCATGCCTTTCCAGCCCATGTACAACATCGTTCCATATAATGTATTAAAGCCGATGAACATGAACGCCCACGCCACATAAATCCATTTTTTGTTATACATCTTGCCGGTAATTTTGGGGAACCAGTACAGAATACCCGCAATTAACGCCCAGATGGTTCCGCCAAACATGGTGTAATGAAAATGGCCCACCACAAAGTACGTATCATGAATGTGCACGTTAATGGGCAGGGTCGCCTGCATTAAACCGGTAAACCCACCAATTGAAAACAGAAAGATAGAGGAAAGGGCAAACAATAACGGCGGTTCAAACCGAATGGATCCCTTATACAGCGTGGCCACCCAGTTAAACACCTTAATGGCGGTGGGAATGGCCACAAAGAAGGTTAAGAAAGAGAAAATGATATTGGCCAGATCGCTTTGTCCACTCACAAACATGTGGTGCGCCCACACCAGCGACCCAAAAATGGCAATGGACAGACTGGAAAATGCAATCAGTTTATAACCGAAAATGGTGCGACGGGAAAAAGTAGGAATAATTTCGGAAATTACCCCAAAACCGGGCAGAATCATGATGTACACGGCGGGATGGGAATAAATCCAGAACAAATGCTGATATAAAATGGGGTCGCCACCCTGTGTGGGGTCAAAAATACCAATATTGAGCAACCGTTCCACAATAATCAGCAGCAGGGTGATTCCCACCATTGGCGTGGCCAGAATCTGAATCCATGCCGTAGCATACAACGCCCAAACAAACAGGGGCATGCGGAAGAAACTCATTCCGGGTGCCCGCATCCGGTGCACCGTGGTGACAAAATTCAACCCGGTTAAAATAGAGGAAAAACCCAGGATGAATGCCGCAAACACCGCCAGGCTTACCTCTGATCCGGTTCGGATACTGTACGGGGCGTAAAACGTCCACCCTGTATCGGGCAGGCCACCGGGCAAAAAGAGGGTTAAAATTGCCAGCGTGGCGCCAATCATAAACAGCCACCAGGAAAGCAAATTCAACCGCGGGAAGGCCACATCCTTGGCACCAATCTGAATGGGTAAAAAGAAGTTGCCCAGAATTGCCGGAATGCCCGGAATGATGAAAAGAAAGATCATGATAACCCCGTGCAGGGTGAACAACCGGTTGTACACTTCCGGCTTCATCAACGTGGGCCCCATGGTCAACTGTTCCAGGCGCATAAATATCCCGATGGTAGCAGCAACAATAAAAAAGAATGCGATGGAGACCAGATAAAGAATCCCAATCCGCTTATGGTCGGTGCTGAATATCCAGGAGAGGATACCGCTCCACCGACCTTTAACTTCTAAATAATTTTCCTGTGCGTTCTGCACATCGATCGCATGGCTTGCCATGACACGAACCTCATGTTTAGTTAGACTTCTTTTTGAGAGAAATTCCGATCACAAAGACCAAAGTAAAGAAAATGACCAGCGCTCCGGCTACCCGTAGAAAGTTGAATACATAGCGATTCGCCTCGGGGTCATAGTTAAAACACAATTGCAACACCTTGGCAATTGTGGGACCTACCCGCCCCTGAGAGGCTTCAATAATGGCCATTTTTAAATCGAAGGGTAAAAATGTGGTCCCGTTTAAATAGCGGGTAATTTTCCCCTTATCACTTAACACAATCATAGCGGCGGGATGCAAAAAGCCGTCTTTGTTCCGCACGTAGTGAAAGCCCACGGATTCGGTCACTTTATGAATATTGAGACTATCCCCGACCAAGAAATGCCAGGCCGACGGCGGAAACTCCCGACGCTCGAACGCTTCCAGCATATTGGTTTTCTTTTCCCGCGCTAGTTCGGGGGTCTCATCCGGATTGAAGGAAATGGTGATGACCTGAAAATCACTCCCCGGCTCCAGATCCACTTTGTCCAGCACATCCACTACTCCTTCCAGCAGCGGCGTGCATAATCCGGGGCAATTGTAGTAAACCAACGTTAATACAGTGGGTCGATCGATGAGCTGCCCCAGGGTTACCGTATCGCCGGTTTCGTTCAGAAAGCGGGCATCCAGAGGGACAAACTGCCCCAATTGTTCCCGAATAGTAACTTCTTTTTGGGTGGCAGACTGGGGATTGGCCTGCCCGGCGGAAACAACCAGGATAACAACGGATAAGATGAGAAAAACAATTTTATTGTAAAGCATATGCTTTGCCTCCAATTCACATTATTACGGTAATGTAAAGGTATTGTGTTTTTAATGTACAATTTCATTCTTTATACCGTAAAATATTCAATAAATAAATAAAATTTTTTAAGTTTTAAAGTTAAAAAGGGGAAAATTTAAAAACAAACAAATATTTTTCACATTTGAATTTTCAACGTGTGAAAACAGCGTAAATAATTGACACATGAAATCTTTAACAGGAAGGAATTTTTTAGAACACGAATTGCATTCAATTCGTTTTGGGTCGGGTGAGCGCCAGCCGTTTTGCCGCCACGACTCCCCCCAGATAAGCACCAATACTATCGGCCACCCAATCCCAGACGTCCGCAAACCGCCCGGGGACAAAATACTGATGGATTTCATCCGTAGCGGCGTAAAGCACTGCCACAATTACGGCCAGTTGAACGGCCTGCGAAATACTCATGGGTTTCCAGCGCTGATAGTAAAACGCACGGGCCAGTAAAAACGAAAGGGCCAGATACTCCACCAGGTGAACAAATTTGTCCTCCCAGCGGAGACCAACATCCGGGAGCGAAAGGCGCGGAATGGAGGACATGATAAAAATGAGCACCATGTACAGAATGGCCGGTAACTGATTGCGAACAAATTCCATGAATGCGATTCCCCTATTGAAAAAGCCGAAATTGCAGTTGAAATCCCCACCGGAACGCCCAGTTCGAATACCCTTCTGCCGGTTTGTTCAGCCAGAGAGGAAAATCCACCCGCACACCATCCAGATGAAAATATTTTAGCCAAACGGGCAAACGATCGTATTCCACGGAGATCCCCGCCTCTCCTACAAAATCATTCCAGCGGGGGGTGGTTTGCCACAACTGCGCCCAATGGGTAAACAGATAAAAATTTAGATTCCGCACAAGCGGGATGCCGGAGAACCAATAGTACAACGGATTCCACAGGGCAAATTCCCCGGAAAGGGCCAGCAGCCGATTCCCGCTGAGGCGCCCCTGAACAGGGGTTTGAAGGGACGCCCAGATATTCCCGCCACCGGGCACGTAGGTGTGACCATCCCGGAACAGGGTAAACGGCAGGGTGCCCCTGGCCCGGTAAAAGGGATTGGCAAACATGTGATAGGCATTGGCCTGCCCCAGATAATATTTTTCCTGCAGAGGAACCCGGCCAAACATGGCACCGGCATCCAGTTCCAACTTGAGGGAACCCACATACCCCAGCGGCTGAAAATACGTTCCTTTCAGGTGCATGCCGTAGTAGTTAAAATCGCTGCCCGGTGCCGCCGCGCGGGTGGTCAGGCGCACCAACCACCAGGTTGAATTGGCAGAATACGCCCGTTCGCGCCAGAATCGCTGCCCTTCGACGAACAGAACGCTGGTATTCCCCTTGTCAATCGGCATCAGGGAATAGGCCGGATTTTCCACCCGGATAAATTCCCAGCCAGTAATCCAGCGCCACAATTTCCGATGGTTCTCCTGATACAGATCCCATTGCAGAAAGGCCGTACCCCCCACTCGTCCGGCGCGCCGAAAGGCCTGCAGGTGCAAATCCACATCCGGCGAAAGGGACCGCAACGGGGTGGCGTAATCCAGAAACGCAGACAGGTAATTTCCCCGGGGGCTGGCCAGAACCTCCGCCGTGTGCCGGTGCAACCGGCCCACAGTGTTTCCAACGGTTCGAATCCCCAGCATGGGGCCATCTACATCATTGTAAAATGCAAACGGGTACGCGGTAACCGTGTAGCCATCCAGGTAGGGTGACCGGTACTGCCGCCGCAGCCAGAACCAGTGAAGGGGCCACCGCGTTCCATATCGGTCGTTAAAGGAATTGTAATCCAGAATCTGACGAGCATTTTCAATTTCCACCGAACGCACCGGCGACGGCATACTGAGGTTGGTTTGATATTCCCGATGGCGAATCTCCCACGCCGGCAAATCATCATCCCGGTAACCGCGGGGCATCATTCCGGCAATGGGAATGCGATAGCGCCGCACCAACCCGTTGGCCAGCGTTAACTTCAGGTGCAGGGGCATGGCAATGGGTTCCTGCCGCTTTAAGCGAATTTTTACCTCGTAACCATTCCCTTCCGGCGTGTTTTGCACATCCTCCACCGAATAATCACACAGCCAGTTGGTGCGCGTCCATTCATCCCAGAACCAATCCAGCTCCATTCCGGTGGTGGCATTGAAAACGGTCATGACATCTTCCGGATAGGGATGTTTAAACCGCCATTTCCAGTAGTAATTCCGGATGGCGGCCGTAAACAGGCTATCCCCCAACATATCCCGCAGGGCAAACAGTACCGCCGCCATTTTATCGTAATAGGGTGCATAGCGGTTGTGCTGAAAGAAGTTCATGGGTAAATCCACCGGGTCGGTTTTCCCGGAAAGAGCATATTCGAAATAATTGAGCAGCAAATCCCGGTAGGCATTGTTTTCAAAACGAAACCATTTTGCCGCCCCCCGGGAACCAGGGTGCCCCAGATTATTGGTGGGGCCAAAAATGTGCTGGGTTGCCCAGACTTCATAAAAGGAGGTAAAACTTTCGTCCATCCACCCGTAGCGGGTCTGGTTATTGGCCAGCAGCCCAAAAAACCACTGGTGCCCCAGTTCATGAATGACGGTGGTACTGATGTAACGGGGTTGGCTAATTAAGTCATTAATTATTACCAGGTTGGGATATTCAATGCCGCCAGCGGTAATAAACCCATCCACTACGGAGACTTCCGGGTAGGGATACGGCCCGATCTTCTCCTTAAAAAACGCCATGGCTTTCACGCCGGCTTCCATGGCCTCCTGCCAGTCGTCCACACTGTAGGGTTGCAAAAAGTATTTGACGGTAACGGAATCCACCTGAAATTCTTTCACCACAAATTCCGGATTGGCACAAAAGGCAAAATCGTGTACGCGGGGTGCAATAAAGTGGTACTCCACCGTGGTGGAATCATCCCCGTGGAAGTAAGGAATGTAGCGGTCTGTGTATTCCAGGGAATCGGGCAACACCTCCGGATTTTGCAGCACCCCGGTGGCTGCCACCACAAAGTCTTTGGGTACCCGAATGCGCACATCGTAATCCCCCCACTCGTGGTAAAACTCCCCGTCAATGTGTTGTTCCACGTGCCAGCCGCGGTTATCGTAGACTGCCGGGATGGGGTACCAGTTGCCCACATCGAAATGGTCGCCGTAGTACCCAAAGCGGCCGCTGGCCGGGGGCAATTTGCTGTAAAAATCAATGGTCAGGGTCAGGGTATCCCCCGGCGCAATCAGGGTATCCTCCAGAGGAACCCACATCAGGGTGTTGTCCTCTTCAAAATCCAGTTCCGTACTGTCCTGTAATAAAATGGAATTCACTTCCGTGTACGCCCGCGTGTAATCCATGTCCGGGTATCGGTAGGAATGGGCAACAAATTTATTAAAATAGAGGTGGAAGAACAGTTCCCGCAGGGTATCCGGGGAGTTGTTTACATAATGAAGGGTTTCCGTTCCTTCCACCGCCGTCTCGGCGGGGATCAGCTCTGCGTCCATCTGGTAGCGCACATATTGTTGGAAATACCCTTCGGCGGCCAGAAGAACGCCCGGAAGCAGCAGTAAGAACAGAACCAGGCTACCGCTTCCGTTTTGAACCCAGCGACCGGGCATGTGTAAGGGCCAGCGGTCCGTATTTTTGTTGAATTTCATCCAGAATCTGTTCCGCTTTAAGTTTCTTTTCATTCTCAATATCCCAGATCGTCAGTTGAACATTGGCTTCCGTGGTTAGTTGCGATATGCCGACACCGATTAAGCGAATCGGCGTTCTGGCATCCCAGTTTTTTACCAATAAATCGGCTGCAATGGAAAAAATCTCCTCCGTTAATGCTGTGTAAATCGGTAAGGTATGGCTTCGGGTTAAGGTTTTAAAATTAAAAAATCGCAATTTCAGATGAATGGTTTTGCCCCGCAGCCCCTGTTGCCGCAGGCGGTGGGCCACCTTTTCCGCCAGGGCCATCAGCGTTGCCAGAATGGTTTCCTCATCGGTAATATCCGTTTCAAAGGTGTGCTCATTGCTAATGGACTTTACGGGCTCCTCATCCCCCACTGCGCGTTCATCCATCCCGCGCGCCATTCGGTACAGATGCTCGCCGCTTTTTCCGAACTTTTCCACAAGAACTTCGCGGGGAAATTGTCGCAATTGCGCGACGGTGGAAATACCCAATGCGTTTAACGCACGTACGGTTTTCTCGCCCACGCCCCACAATCGCGTAATGGGAAGCGGGTCCAGAAAGGATTGGACCTGCTGCGGTTCCACGATGGTCAAGCCGTCCGGTTTCTGAAAATCCGACGCAATTTTGGCAATAGATTTTGAAGGGGCAATGCCAACAGAAGCCGTCAGGCCCGTTTCGCGGTGAATCCGCTCTTTGATCGCGCGCCCCAGCGCTTCCACCGACGGCCACAGGTGAACGGAACGGGTCACGTCCAGAAAGGCTTCATCGATACTAATCTGTTCAATATCCGGCGTAAACTGGTGTAAAATGTTCATAATTTTACGGGAATACCGGGCGTAGGCTTTCCCGTTAGGGCGCAA
>WGBF01000212.1 GCA_015494485.1 bacterium
GAAACAGTTGTTTGATAGAATGAACGAAAACTTATTCGGTAACAAGCTTCCGGAAGTTACGGTTCGATGGGGTCGGTTCAATAAACGAAAACTGGGCCATTGGGATTCCTTCCGCAATGAAATAGTCATCAACCCGTTATTGAATAAACCGGAAGTACCGCCTTATGTGCTGCACTTTATTCTTTTCCATGAAATGCTCCATATCGCCCTTCCCCCTTACCGCCAGAATGGACGCCTGTTGCGGCACCATAAGGAATTTAAAGCGGCGGAAAAGCAGTTTCCGTATTATTTCCAGAGCAAAACCTGGATCGAGGAAGAATGGCCCAAACATTACCGCCGCTATCGGAAATAATGGTGGAAAAGGGATTAAATTTCCGTTTGTCCCGTTAAGAAAAGCCCTTATTTTTAAGTTGGCATGAAACGCTAAGGAAATTTAGTGGCAGCAGGAGGAAAACAGCGCCGGACATCCGTTATTGAAGAGGATGTCGTTCAGGGGAAAATTTACGACCGTCATTTATTTCGGCGATTAATGCGCTTTGCCCGACCCTATTGGCCCTGGCTGGTATTTGGGGTGGTGGCCATTATTGTGGCTTCCGCGCTGGATGTGCTGGGCCCCTACTTAACCCGCCTGGCAGTAGACCGTTACATTTTACCCGGGAATATCCCCGGCCTGGTTACCATTATTTTGATTTATCTGGGGGTTATTTTAAGTTCCTTCGCCATTCGATATGCCCAGGTGTTTGCCACCCAGTATCTGGGGCAGAAGATTATTTACGACCTTCGGATGGCGGTATTCAATCATTTGCAAAAAATGGACCAGCGGTATTTTGACCGCAATCCCGTGGGCCGATTAATGACCCGCCTGACATCCGACATCGAGGCCCTGAATCAAATGTTTACCCAGGGCATTGTGATGATATTCGGGGATATTTTTCTGATTACCGGAATTGTGACCATCATGGTCACGTTAAACCTGCCGCTGGCACTGTGGACTTTTAGTGTACTTCCGCTATTGCTGGTTGCTTCCTTTGTGTTCCGCAAAAAAGTGCGGGTGGCGTACGGGAAAATTCGCTACCACCTGGCGCAGATAAATGCCTTCCTGCAGGAGCGCATTTCCGGAATGGCTATTGTACAGTTGTTTAACCGACAGCAATCCGATTTTGAGCAATTTAAAAAATTAAACTGGGATTACACCCGGGCGTTTATTCGTACCATTTTTTATTACGCGTTGTTTTACCCGGCAGTGGAAATCATCAGTGCTACCGCCCTGGCTATTATCATTTTCCGCAGCGGGTTGATGATTTCGGCCGAAACGGTGACGCTGGGAACGGTGATTTCCTTTATTCAGTACGTCCGCATGTTCTTTCGGCCCATTTCCGATTTGTCTGAAAAATACAACGTCTTGCAATCCGCTTTTGCGTCTTCGGAGCGCATTTTCAAACTCCTGGATACCCAGCCGTCCATTGTCTCACCGGAAGCCGGGTATCGGACCCTAACGCTGAAATCGGGGGTGTCATTTCAAAATGTGTGGTTTGCATATAACGAAGACGAATGGGTACTGAAGGGAATCGAACTGGACATTCCCTTGGGCAAGCGCTATGCGCTGGTGGGACATACCGGTTCGGGAAAGTCCACCCTGGTAAAACTGATTGGTCGATTTTACGACGTGCAGCAAGGCGCTGTAACCGTGGACGGGGTGGACGTACGTCAATGGGATTTGGCGGATTTGCGCTGGCACATGGCTATTGTATTGCAGGATGTGTTTTTGTTTTCCGGTACTATTCTGGATAACATCCGTCTGGGGAGGACGGATATCCCGGAAGACCGTGTGATTGAAGCGGCCAGGCGGGTGAATGCCCATACGTTTATTGAGCAACTTCCCGGAGGGTATCGGGCGGAAATTAAGGAGCGGGGGGCAAATCTTTCCACCGGGCAGAAGCAACTTATCAGCCTGGCCCGGGCAATTGTCATGGACCCGGATATTTTAATTCTGGATGAAGCCACCGCCAATGTAGACAGCGAGTCGGAAGTGCTCATTCAGCAAGCCCTGCACGAAGTGCTGAAAAACCGCACCGCAATTGTCATTGCCCACCGCCTTTCTACCATCCAGCATATGGATACCATTGTGGTGCTGCACAAAGGACGAATCCGGGAAATGGGGACCCATCAGGAATTATTAGCCAACCGGGGGCTGTATTACAAATTGTACCTGCTTCAATATCAGCAGCGGCCCACCGAACGCTCCAAATCCCCGGTCAACACACCTTTCCGGTAATTCCGGCTGGCAAGCAATTGCCTGTCCTGCAGGAGCGCGCCGTTCAGAAAAGCCGAAAAAATTTAAAATATTGAGTTTGACCCCCGCTTTTTCTATTGACAGTTCAGTTGGGAGGTGTTAAATTGGATTCAAAATTGGAGGTTGTCAGTTGTCAGAGCGGTATCAGAAAACATTTGTTTCGGTTCGGGAATTCGTCGAGAGCTGGGATAAAGAAATTTACCAGTTGACCAACCTCGACTTTTTCATATATCTGCTAATCAATAATATCGGCAATCATCTGGAGCGGCAATATTTTATCGGAGAAAGGAAGGAATCGCCATTTTACCTGGATTTCGACCTGCTGGGGAGTCTGTGTTTTAATATTGGGGACAATCTGGAAATTTTCTTCAAGGAAAACTGCTTCGGGAAATGCTCCCTGAATTGCCCCCTGGATATGGACACCATGGTTCCGGAAAACAATCTGCCGGAAAATTCTTTTACACGCAAACGGATAAAACTTCTTTCGGAATATCTGGTTGGGGATCGGAGTAAAGAAAACTTTTTGCGGTTGGACATTTTAAACTTTGTCCTTCTGGATACGCTGGCCCATTTCTACAATGAAGAGTTGGGTCTGGAAGTGGAGGAAGACGACGTTGCAATCCTCCAGATGGCTGAATTTATTATCAACGTGATTATTCAGTTCATTCGCATTGAAGGACAGGGATTGTTACGCAATCCGTACGAAAACGCACAGGAATATTTCCAGGAACTGCTGGAAATAGAAGAGGAGAGCCGGGAAGATACCTGGACGGTGGATGAAGAAGGGTGGACCCCGGAAGCGGAAGAGCATGAGCAGTGGGATGCCCCGGATGAGAAAATTGAGATGGTGATTTCCCGCTTTCTGGATGAATCGCTGGCCAACAGCCCGGAACGCAACGACTGGATGATTCCCTACGTGCAAATGCTGCAGGCCTTTTTGCAGGAACAACCGGATGTGTACGATGTTTTTGATTTGCGTGAAGACCACCTGCTGGAGTTTTTAAGCACCTGGCTGGTTCAGGAATACACCATGCAGGACGACCGGCAGGTGCAACACAACTTCCGCATGCTGGCCCGCTTTGTGACCTGGCTGTACAATACGTACAATATTGATTTTAAGCGCACGTTCCTGAGCTATTACGACAAGGTAAAAACAGATGTGCCACGGGTCATTCGGGCACTGAATTATTACTTGAATGAATACGACATCTTCAACACACTGTTAATTCGGGAGGCTGAGGATATCGAAAAAGTCTCCGGGTTTTACCAGATTTGTGCTATGGGCAGCTTCCAGAGTAAGGTTTTGCATCTGGAAGACCTGCACAAATTTCATGAATTCCCCGTGGTGAAATTTTATTCCAACATTTTCAATCAGATCCGTACCGGAGATATTCTGCAGGCAACATTGTTTAAAAACCCCAGC
>WGBF01000213.1 GCA_015494485.1 bacterium
AACCGCATCTGCAACGGCTCATTCAGGAAACCCCGGACACATTGCTGCGCCGGTGGGCAGATTTCAAGCATCAGCGCATGGAAGAATTTGTCCGGCAATTGCTGGCGCACCCGGCCATTCAGGCGCTGAAACGCGTGCCCATGCCGGCAGGCAAAGCGAAGTACCTGCAGGCACTGCGACAATTCCTTCAGGTACTGCAGAGAGCAGAGGCCCCGGACACCGGGGAAATATTCACTGCATTTCTACCGTTGATTACCCAATCCCTGACGGTCACCCACCATCTGAAAAACTATTTAATTCGGCAAGGCATCTGGGACGACAAGGTAGCGGACGCGTTGAACCAATTTTTGACTGTGATGAACGCCCGGATGCCGTTGCATTTCAATGATACGGACAAAGCCGCACTGGAACAGTTTGCGACAGTGCAAATCGGCATGGCCCATTTGCTGACCGCGCTACTTCGGGACACCGAATCCGAAAAGCGGCGCCGCCAGCTGGTAGATTTTTCCGATTTGCTGGCTCTTACCCGCCAATTGCTCCGGGAAGTCCCCGCAGTACGCCGGGATTTGCAACACCAGTACCGCTGGTTGCTGGTGGATGAGTTTCAGGATACCGACCGGGTGCAAGCCGAAATTATTGACCTGTTGCACCAACCGCTTTCGGAGGATACGCCGGCGCCCAACCTCTTTCTGGTGGGCGACCCCAA
Source organism: bacterium (assembly GCA_015494485.1). Lineage (GTDB taxonomy): Bacteria > Calditrichota > Calditrichia > RBG-13-44-9 > J042 > WGBF01. The sequence goes on from WGBF01000213.1 coordinate 707, forward strand.
GCAGAGCATTTACGGATTCCGGGATGCCGATGTGCGCATTTTCCGGGAATTTGAGGAAAAAGTACAGCAACGCAACACCAACACGGACCCTTTTACCGACGCCGACGGGAACCCGCTACCTGCTTCCGAAAGCGAACAGCGGGGCCGCATTACGCTGCCCCACAATTTTCGCAGCTTATCCACGCTGGTGGAATTTTTCAACCACAGTTTTGAGCCCATTTTTGACCCCATCAGCGATTACGATGTCACCTTTGTGCCTCTGGAAACCGGCCGCACCGATGACCAGCCGGCGCAAATTGCCATTCACCACCTGATTCACCAGGAGGAAAGCGACCCCGACCCGGACATTCTCTACCACCACACATTGCCGAAACTCATTCACCAGATTGTTCAGGAATATGGCTACACGTTTGGCGACATTGCCATCCTGCTGCAAACCCGCAACGCCTTAACCGGTCTGGAGGAAGCCCTGCAACGCGCCAATATTCCCTACGAAGTGTACAAGGGCATCGGCTTTTTCCAAAGGCAGGAAATACTGGACGTGTACCACCTCCTGAGAGCGGTGGAAAATCCCCGCAACAACATGGCCCTGTGGGCAGCCCTGCGCACCCCCTATGCCGGGATATCGGACGCGGTGCTGTTCGTTCTGGGACAGATGCACAGCACCACCGTGCTGGAACGCATCCGCCAGCTGGTTACCGCCATTGACAAAAAGGACTGGAGCACCCTTCCGGTGCCCCCCGGCCTGACCCGCGAACACATTCAGACCATTGTGGAACCGGAAGGCGATGCGTTGAAATACTTTTACCAGCAAATTACCGAACTGTCCGCCCGGCAGAACACCCACCACTTCAGTGAGTTGTTGAACGAAATCCTGCTGCGTTTTGGCGTAAAGGCCGTTCTGCACCACACCTTCCGGGGCGACCAGAAGCTGGCCAATATTGACAAGCTCATTCAATATGTGTACGATATTCAACGGCGGCCGGGATCTTCCTTAACGGAATTGCTCCGCATTCTGGACCGCCAGATTCGGCGGGTGGACCGGGAAGGCGAAGCGGTCATTTCCGCAATGGGGGGTAATCGGGTGCAGATAATGACTATTCACGCCGCCAAGGGGCTGGAATTTCCGGTGGTCATTCTCCCTAACCTTACCCAGGGAATGGTAAACCGCGAAACAGTGTGGGTAACGGACGAAGGCCTATTGTTTAAACCCGGATCCGAGCGCGTTGAGAAAAAATTCTTCATCACCCGATGGTTTGATACCCAAAACCGGTTGAAGCTGGAAGCGGAACACAAACGATTGTTTTACGTGGCAGCGACCCGAGCGCGGGACCATCTGTATTTACTGAGCATTGCCGGGACCAAAATGCCGTCCGTTTCATTTCATACCCTGCTGTGGGAAAAGGCATTAACCGTCCAGGAGGTTCACCCGGAAGCCCAACTCCCCCGCTGGATTCAGCAACTGCCCAAC
>WGBF01000214.1 GCA_015494485.1 bacterium
CTGGAAACGCCGGTTACCGGTGGCAATGTGAGCTTTTACAACGAAAGTCCGGAGGGCGCTGTGTATCCCACGCCGGTGGTGGGTATGGTGGGACTTATTGAAGATGTCGACTACATGACCCCGGCCGCATTTCAGCAGGAGGGAGATGTGATTTACCTGATCGGTGAAACGCACCCGGAAATTGGTGGTAGTGAATTTCTGAAAGAATATTACAGCCTGGTTACGGGGGAAATTCCGCAACTGGATCTGGAACTGGAACGCCGCACCCAGCGGGCGGTGCTGGAAGCCATCCGCAACCGGTTGGTACGTTCCGCACACGATCTGGCTGATGGGGGGCTGGCCGTTGCTCTGGCGGAAAGTTGCATTATGAATCCCGATAAACCAATTGGTGCCACGGTAACGTTGCCGGACCATGCGTTCCGTACGGTGTGGTTTCTATTCAGCGAAACCCAGAGCCGTTTTCTGCTTTCTGTCGCGCCGCAAAACCGGGAAGCAGTGGAGCAGATATTTCACCAGGCGAATATCCCCTGCATTCCGTTGGGGATCACCGGCGGCGATCAATTGACTATCAAGGGGGTACTGCAAATCCCGGTGGATGAGTTAAAACGAATCTATTTTACAACGTTAAGCAACTGGATGGAAATTTAAACCGCTGGTCTTCAACACAAGCCAGGAATAAATTTAAGACAAAATTTATTCCTGCATAATCTTTCCCTGACCGCTTTCCGATAATGAAATTGATAAATTATTGTTTCATATGAATTTGGTTTGCGTATTGTTGAAAAAATTCCTATATATACAGTATTATCAAAGAATTAGGAGGTTCAATGAAGGCTTTGGGTTCTGTAATGGTTGTGGACGATGAGGAGAACATCCGGGAGGTGCTTTCGAATTACTTAACCAGCCTGGGTTACTATGTGGTTACTGCCAAGGATGGGACTGACGCACTGGAAAAATTCAAACCTGGCAATTTTGATTTGATCATATCCGATTTGTTGATGCCCAATGTGGACGGTCTGGAATTACTGCGCCGCATTCGGGAGCAGGATAAAGAAGTGGTGTTTTTGATGATTACCGGCTACCCGTCTATTGAAACGGCGGTGGAAGCCATCAAGCAGGGGGCTTATGATTATATTACCAAACCCTTCCACATGGAAGATGTGAAGCTTCGCATTGAGCGGGCATTTGAAAAGAAGAATTTAAAAGAGCGCCTGAGCACCGTTCAGGGTTTTGTATGGGCGTTGTTGTTTTCCATCCCCATCTGGTTAATTCTGGGAATTATTCTGGCAAAATTGTTACGCTAAGCGATGGAAAAACGTTTGTTGAATGAAAAAGAAAAAGGCTGGTTTTTCAACCAGCCTTTTTTTGTACCCCCGGCAGGGATCGAACCTGCGCTCATGGCTCCGGAGGCCATTGCTCTATCCACTGAGCTACGGGGGCAATTGCGCGCACAATTTATAAGGTAAATCCGCCCATTTCAACTAAATTTCATCATTCTTTCCACGAAATAATTTTATTTGAAACTTTTCTTTAAGTTTCACATTCATATTTTTCTGGAAGCAGTCGAATGAATTTTGTGAGGAAGTAAAATTTTTGTTTAACTTTTTGATTTTCATTATTATAATTTGGCGCTTTGAAAAAACGTTAATTCAGGGAGGTCGTTATGGAATATCCTGACAGAATGGGCTACAAAGTGGTTAGTAAAAACGATCCCATCTTCAATGAAGTGTGTGAACTGTTGGAGCTGGACCCCGAACAGGTAGATTATATGCTTTACGAAGATTTTGAAGAAGTTGATTATACATTATACGAAGATTTTGATGATTTTGAAGGCGGGGGGGAAGCCTGGCAACCGGAAAATCGCATCATCGAAGTGTACTATGTGGATGGAACCCGCGATGAGATTGAAATTGAGCTGGATTCCGAACTGGATGAGACCCTCAAGCGGTTATTGGGTTAATTTATAAAGCATTGGCAGCAGCGCACCCATTCAACCCAAAATATTTTGTTGTACTTTCTTAATTATTAATTCTTAGTTCTTAACTCTTAATTCTTATTTTCTTATTTTCCTATTCACCCCGCCCAAAGGTTCCGGTCTAATGTTCGGTATTGAATAGCTTCACTAATATGGGGCGCTTGGATATGTGTTGATCCCTCCAGGTCTGCAATGGTTCGTGCCACTTTTAATATCCGGTCGTAAGCGCGGGCCGAAAATCCCAGTCGATTAATAGCCGTTTTAAGAAGCTCCTGACTCTCCGCATCAATTTTACAAAATTTGCGGATATCTTTGGGTTGCATATCAGCATTGCAGAATAAATGGGGAAACTCCCGGAATCGCTCCCGCTGAACCTCCCGCGCCCGTTCCACGCGTTCCCGTATTTGTGCCGACGTTTCTCCGGAGGTCCGGGAAGCAAGGTCCTTGTACCGCACCGCCGGTACTTCAATGTGAATGTCGATGCGGTCCAGCAGCGGCCCACTGATTTTTGCCAGATACCGCTGAATTTGCTGAGTGCTGCAGGTGCATTGGCGGGTTGGGTCGGTGTAATACCCACAGGGACAGGGATTCATGGCTGCCGCCAGCATAAAATTGGCCGGGTAGGTAAGGGAAATACTGGCCCGGGAGATGGTGACTACACTGTCCTCCATGGGCTGGCGCAGCACTTCCAGCACATTTTTCTTGAACTCCGGCAATTCATCTAAAAACAACACACCGTGGTGAGCCAGACTAACTTCCCCCGGCCGGGGGTATTTTCCGCCACCAATTAATCCAGCGTCGCTGATGGTATGGTGGGGGGAGCGAAAGGGTCGGGTGGCAATAATGGCTTTATCCGGTGGTAAAATACCTGCCACAGAATGGATTTTGGTGGTTTCCAGTGCTTCTTCCAGCGTCATGGATGGCAGGATGGTTGGCAGGCGTTTGGCCAGCATGGTTTTCCCGGAACCCGGTGGACCAATCATGATGATATTATGTCCCCCAGCCGCAGCAACCTCCAGCGCCCGTTTTACGTGCTCCTGTCCTTTCACATCGGAGAAATCCACAATGTAATTATGATGTTCCTGAAACAGGGATTGAATATCCACGTGGAAGGGTTCGATTTCGGTGTCGTTGTTTAAAAAATCCACCGCTTGCCGGAGCGACGTTATGGGATACACCCGGGGCCCCTGCGCCAGGGCGGCTTCGCGGGCATTTTCTGCCGGAAGTAAAATTCCTTTCAAATTCGGGTCATCGCGAAAACGCCACGCGACCGCCAATGCGCCGTGGATGGGACGAACGCTCCCGTCCAGGGCCAGTTCACCCAGAATCAGATGGTCTTCCAGCTTCTGTTCAGCGATTTTGCCGTACGCCGCCAAAATGCCCAGCGCAATGGGTAAATCATAGCTGGAACCCTCCTTGCGGATGTCTGCCGGTGCCAGATTCACCGTAATGCGTTTGGTGGGAAATTCAAACCCACTGTTTTTTACCGCCGCAATCACACGTTCGCGGCTTTCCCGGACGGCAGAGTCCGGCAATCCGACAATGGCCATACTGGGCAGCGCCCGTTCCAAACTGACTTCTACTTCCACCAAATAGGCATCAATGCCCATCAGGGCAGCGGAGTAAATTTTTGACAGCATGATTTCCTCAACGTGGATGGTTCGTCAAAATTTAGATGTCACCGATGAAATTTGCAAGAGTGGAGAATAGGATTTCATTATTTGGAAAAATTATAACGTCAACGGGAATGATTCTGGCTTATATTGCCTGTAAGTGAACTCCAGGGGATTTTTGTTTGAAATAAAAAATACGCGTTCAATTTAATGGCGGGAATAGCGACTCGAATTTGGACAATTCAACCGATAGAAATTCCAAACAATGGGCTCGTAGTTAATTATTTGCCCGAAGTGGTGTGTCATGACTGGTTAAAAAACCAGTTTCATTACGATTACCAGACCTGCAATGATCAATATAAATGGTAACAGAAAAATTCCCACCGTTAACAGAGTAGGAAAAAAGAATAAGCCCACTGCCAGAAGTGCCAGTACAAAAAGAACCTTTAACAC
>WGBF01000215.1 GCA_015494485.1 bacterium
ATGCGCAAGGCCCTGGGTGCCATGAAGCAGGTTCCGGACTTTTTGTTAATCGATGGGGAAGAACTGCCGGACAGCCTGTACCTGCAGGAAGCCATTGTGGGCGGGGATGACAAAAGCTTTACCATTGCGGCGGCATCCATATTGGCAAAAGTAACCCGTGACCGGCTGATGCGTGAATATCATCTTCAGTATCCCCAGTATCATTTTGACCGGCACAAAGGGTACGGTACTCAGTTGCACCGGGAAATGATATTAAAATATGGGCCATCTCCCATTCATCGAAAATCATTCCTGAAGAAATTACTTGGTTCGTAAACGGCTCTGACGCAGCAGGCGAACGTCGTGCGCCTGTTGTTGTTGGCGCATGCGCTCAATTTCCGTGCTGGGAACGCGTTTCCCGTTGCCAATCCCCGGGCACTCCTGGCGTGTCCGTTTCCATTGGTATTGGGAGCGTAAATTTTCCGGCCAAAAAGGGTACGTCCGGCACTGCAGTGGGCGCGCCGGGTACACCTCACAGCGGTTATCCTTAAAAAAGATGCAGGCGCCGGTAGCGGTAGAGGTTAAAATGCGTAAGCCGGTACTGGCTTCGGTTTCCACATAGCGCTGACGGAATTCAGACCGGGACAGGTTTAAAAATTGGGCCAGGGCCTGTTCTTCCTCTTCATCAATGTACACCACCCCTTCACTAAATAAGCAGCACATTCCGCATTGGGTGCATTCAAAGTGTAAGCCATCAGCATAAAATTTTTCCTTCATAGGTTCCTCCAAAAAGCGGCTAACCTACGGAAAAATTCACGCGGAAAAAAGAAAATAGTAAAAATGCCGTGCACGACGACTTACGGGATGGAATACTTTTCTCTTGATTTGCTTTTTTGGGCGGAGTAATTTCTAAATGGATTCAAAAGTAAATAATTAAAGAAAAAACAAGCATTCAAAACAGGAAAATCCATGGTCAAATTAACCCAACAGCTATCCCTGGAGCAGCGACTTACGCCTCAGCAAATTCTCCTTTCTACCTTATTGCAACTGCCCATGTTGAGCCTGGAGCAGAAAATTAAAACCGAACTGGAGTTGAACCCGGTGCTGGAAGAAGTGGAAGAACTGGAGGAGGTGGAAGAAATCGAGCAGGATGAGGAAATGAGCGAGGACGAAGAGGAAGCGGAAGAGATTGAAGAAGAATTTGAACAATTGGAAGAAAACAATAAATCCGAAGAAGAAGAAATTTACGAAGAAGTCGAAGAGGACATCAATTGGGAAGACCTGGTAAACGATGAAGAAACCTACGAACTGAAGCTGTTACGGGACCGAAATGATGAAGAGTACGAGCGGCCGGAAGTTTACAATGCCACCATGGCGGAGTATTTGTTGAATCAGCTCCGGTTGTTGAATCTCTCCGAAGAAGAATTTCGCATTGGTGAATATATTATTTACAATTTGCGGGATGATGGTTACCTGGACCCCGAAGTCACGGTTGAAAGTATTGCGGCACTTTTTAATACCTCCCCGGAACGGGTGGAAAAAATCCTCAAACAAATTCAGCAGTTTGACCCCGTTGGTATTGCCGCCCGCAATTTGCAGGAATGTCTGCTGGCCCAGCTGGAAGCCAAAAATGAAAACGGGGAGTATGATATCCCCATAAAAATTTTAAAAGAAGCCTACGAGGATTTTGTCAACAAACGGTACGAAAAAGTGGCCGAGACCCTTGGACTGACCATGGACCAAATCCGGGAAGCCGTCGAAGTTATTAGCAGTTTGAATCCCAAACCCGGAGAAGGGTTCTGGGATGTGCGCCAGAACTATATTGTGCCGGATTTTATTGTGGAAAAAGTGGACGATGAACTGGTCATTTCCCTGAACGAATGGAACATGCCCGGCTTGCGTATTTCCCCCCATTATTTAAAATTGCTGGGACAGTCCAAAAAACTGGGGAAGGATGTCCGCCAGTTCCTGCGCAAAAAAGTGGAAAGCGCCCGCTGGTTCCTGAATGCGTTAAATCAGCGCCGGGCCACTATGTTAAAAGTCATGCATGCCATTGTAGAAAAGCAGCGCGATTTTTTTGAAAAAGGCCCCGAACACATTAAGCCCATGATTATGAAAGACATTGCCGATATGATTGGCATGGACATTTCCACAGTCAGCCGGGTGGTAAACGGAAAATACGTGCAGACCGATTTTGGTGTTTTTGAATTGAAGTATTTCTTTAATGAGGGCATGACCACCGAAAGCGGTGAGGAGATTAGCACTCTTAAAATTAAAGAACGTCTCAAGGAAATTATTGAAAACGAAAACCCCCGCAAGCCCCTGAGCGACGAAAAAATTGCCGAAATTCTAAATAAAGAAGGCATTCCCATTGCGCGGCGCACCGTTGCCAAATACCGGGAACAACTGGGCATTCCCGTCGCGCGGTTGCGAAAACAAATTTTGTAACTGCATCCCCCTAAACTATTTGCGCCAACCGAAACAATGCAGTAAACAACAATTTTCCGGTGGACGCCATTTCTTATTTCCTTTGCTTTCCCTTTAAAAAATCCCTTAATTTTTACCTCATATCTTAGCAAACAGAGCGAAAGGACAGGGACGAAATGCGTGACAGATATCCTGAAATTCACAGTACCACCATTCTGGGCATTTTGCACAACGGTCAGGCCGCATTGGGGGGCGATGGGCAGGTAACGTTTGGCAATACAGTCATGAAGCAGCATTCGCGGAAAATCCGCACGTTTTACAATAATACCATTCTGGCAGGATTTGCCGGTGCAGCAGCCGATGCCTTTACCTTATTTGAACGTTTCGAAGAAAAACTGGAGCGGTTTTCCGGCAACGTTACCAAAGCAGCGGTGGAACTGGCTAAGGAATGGCGAACGGATAAATACCTGCGCCGGCTGGAAGCGATGCTGGCGGTGGTGGATGCCCACACGGCCCTTATTATTTCCGGCACCGGAGATGTGGTGGAACCGGATGATGGCATTGTTGCCATTGGATCCGGTGGCCCCTATGCCCTGGCGGCCGCCCGTGCTCTGAAAAATAACACCAATTTTTCTGCTAAGGAAATCGTGGAACAGGCGCTCCATATTGCAGCGGATATTTGCATTTACACCAACCACAATATCAGCATCGAAACGTTAAACCAGTAGGGATACGAACATGCCAAGAAACATCGACGAATTAACACCCCGTGAGATTGTTGCAGAACTGGACAAATACATTATCGGGCAGGACAAAGCCAAAAAAGCGGTTGCCATTGCGTTGCGCAACCGCTGGCGGCGGCAGCAGGTGGAAGGGCACCTGCGGGAAGAAATTATGCCCAATAACATCATTCTGATTGGCCCTACCGGCGTAGGAAAAACCGAAATCTCCCGCCGCCTGGCCCGGATGGCGGACGCCCCGTTCATTAAAGTGGAGGCCACCAAATTTACCGAAGTGGGATATGTGGGGCGGGATGTGGAAAGCATCATCCGGGATCTGGTGGACATTGCCGTGAATATGGTGCGGGAGGAGAAGAAGAAGGCGGTTGAGGAAAAAGCACGCCAGAACGCCATTGAACGGTTGCTGGATATTTTG
>WGBF01000216.1 GCA_015494485.1 bacterium
GTACAGATTGGCGATGAAAAATTCATCCTGCACCTCATCCCCAGCGGTATTTTGCACCCCAATACCCAATGTGTTATCGGGAATGGCGTGGTCATTGACCCCGTTGCATTGATGGATGAGATTTCCCTTCTGGAATCCAAAGGCATTCAAATAAAAGGGCGGTTGTGGATTAGCCAGAAAGCCCACCTGATAATGCCTTACCACAAATTAATGGACCAGGTGGAAGAACAGGTGGCCGGTGCCAACAAAATTGGCACCACCGGACGGGGGATTGGTCCTGCGTACGTGGACAAATTCAACCGCCGCGGAATTCGCATTGTGGATTTGCTGGACCCCGACTTACTGGAGCGAAAAATCCGGCGCAATCTGGAAGAGAAGAATGCCGTGTTACAAAAAATTTACGGTCACTCTCCCCTGAATGTGGATGAAATCGTCGATGAATACCTGAAATTTGACAAATTGATTGACCCCTACATTAAAGACATTTCCGTGTTCCTGAACGATGCCATCGACAACGGCAAACAAATTCTCCTGGAAGGTGCCCAGGGCACGTTGCTGGATGTGGATCATGGAACGTATCCCTATGTAACGTCTTCCAATCCCGTGAGTGGGGGTGCCTGTATTGGGGTTGGAATTGGCCCCACCCGCATCACCGCTGTGCTGGGGGTCATTAAAGCGTACACCACCCGGGTGGGAGAAGGCCCCCTCCCCACAGAACTGCATGGGGATGAAGGAGAAAAACTGCGCCAAATTGGGCACGAATATGGTGCGACCACCGGTCGCCCCCGCCGTTGCGGTTGGTTTGACGGCCTGGTGGCTAAATACGCGGTGCGGGTGAATGGCATTACCGATCTGGCAGTAACCAAACTGGATGTGCTGGATGAACTGGACGAAATTAAGGTCTGTATTGCCTATGAATACGAAGGTCGCACTTTGAAAGAATTTCCCACCGATTTAAAAATACTCCGGAACGTAAAACCGGTGTATCACACCCTGCCGGGATGGAAGCAGACGACTTCCGGTGTGCGGAAATGGGACGATTTACCCCCCGCTGCCCAAAATTATCTGCGGTTTATTGAGAAGATTACCGGCGCCAGCATTAAACTGGTTTCGGTGGGCTCCCGACGGGATCAGACGATTTTCCTGTAAAATAAAAAAGGCGGAATGACCATTCGATCATTCCGCCTGCCTATACGGATTATTAGCGCGTTAGCTTTGCATAAAGCGCACACGCCGCATTATTTTTTCGAAGTCCACCCCATCATTGCGGGCAATGGTTAAGGCTTCCTTCAGGTAATAATCATCCAGGGTGGCAAAATAATCCATTAAATACAATGCCACCAACTCTTCCGAATCCTGACGGCTCCAGTTGCTCATCCGGCGGGATGTTTCCATTCCACTTCTGTTTTCGTTCTGCATAGCCTTCACCCCTTTCTAATATAATTTTTTCAATGCATCCAGGACTTCCTGGAAGTCATACACCACCACGTCGGCCTCTTTCAAAAAGGCAACCGGTAACGTGGTGGTAATGGCAATACATTTCATGCCGGCATTTTTAGCACTGCGGATACCCAGGGGAGCGTTTTCAATAACAACACACTCCTCGGGCTCTACCTGCAGTAAATGCGCGGCACGCAAATAGGGTTCCGGGGAAGGTTTATTTTCTACTTTATCATCCGCGGTGACAATGGCATCAAAATAATGGCGGATGCCAAAATTTTCCAGCACCTCTTCCACCTGCTGGCGGGTGCTGCCTGTTACCAGCCCGATTTTCAGCCCCTTTTCCTTAGCCCATTGCAACACTTCAATTAAATTGGGGTACGATTCCAGACGCTTCACCTGATCGTAATGATACTGTTTGCGCTCGATAAGGCGGGGCATTTCTTCGTGCGGGATGTTGAACTTCCGGGCAATCTGGGACGCCACTGTTTCCAGCGTTTGCCCTTCCAGAATAAACAATTCCTCGGGGCTCATGTCAATCCCGTATTCGGCCAGCGTTCGGCGCCAGCCTTCGTAATGGCTCTCCATGCTTTTTACGATAACCCCGTCAAAATCAAACAATATGGCCTTCATCCCTGCACCTTAATTTTTTTCCTTCACTTTTAATATAACGGCCCCCAAATTTCCGTTCCGTGATTTTTTTATCAAAACATCAAACTCTGTTATTAAAGATGTTTCCCAATCCCCGATGATACACTTTTATTTTTAATTTACGCAATCCATTTTAAAAGCTAAATAGAAACTCTTTTTGTTTTACGTTCGCCGGTAACTAAATTTCCACAGGTCAGGAAATAAAACCAATGAAGAAAATACTTATTTTACTGGCAATTTTAGCGGGAATGGTGTGGGTGGCCTGGGAAGTTAAAGATTATCTGTTGGGGCATCCGTTGCCGTTGCAAACTCCCTCGCCAATTCCACAGAAAGCAGCTCCCCGGCAGACGCCTCAGCAAATTACTGCTGCCCTAAAAGCCAAATTGCGTTCCGGCAAACCGGTCATCATTCACGAAGATGAACTAACCGCCGCGCTGGTTGCTACCGTATCGTCCAGTCAATCTGGCAGCACCGAAACGCTGGTTCAACCGGTGCGCACCCGCATTACCCCGCAAAAGGTGCAAATGGAATTGCAATTGCATGTGGAAAAGTTAAACCCCGAAGCGATTCCGGAAGAACTGGCACCGCTGTGGGATGCCATCCAGCGCTATCTAAAAACATTGGGGGCTTCCCGGATTCCGGTTACAGTGGAATTTACCCCACGGGTGTTCAATGGGCGGGTGGTATTTACCAATGACCTCCAGGTCCGGGTTGCCAATGTGGCCCTTTCCACCAAAACTTTGAATACCCAACTACAACCGATCATCAACAACGTGCTCCAATCCGGAGTTGTACCGGCACGTGCACAAAAAATAGAGCTGGGTGACGGTCAATTATTGTTTATTCCATAAGAGGTAATTACCATGTCGGTTCCCGGTACCGCTACACCGCAACACACGCAGCAGTTTTTACAGAATAGTCGGTTTCCGCTCCTCAGACTTCCGGAAACCGACGTGTGGGTAAGCGCCCGGGGCGTACACGCAATGGCGGCCGCTGTGGAATCGGAGCAACTGTTTCATCACATATTGCAGCAGGGAATTAACCTGTGGGAATTTTCCCCGGCGTGGGACAACGGAGAGCTGGAATTTCAGTTTGGCCAACTTCTGGTTGACCAAACCGTTCAGGGTAAATTGCTCCGTGAATCATTGTTTATCATCAGCCGCCTGGGCGCCATTGACCCAACCACTGCGCAATGGCTAACCGCGCGTGCCGCGCAAAAACGTCCCATTAAGGAAGTATTTACAAACAATGCCGGCCGCCAATTCAGCATTCATCCTAAAGTTCTGGAGCAGCAACTTTCCCACAGCCTGGCGCGCCTTCAAATTGACACACTGGATTTCGTGGCGCTGGAGAATCCCCCGCTATTCACAGTAGACCTGCCCGACTCAAACTCGTCCTGGGTTCCTGCATTTCTGAAAATGGAGACCCTGGCCCGGGAAGGCATGCTAAACCACTTTGGCGTGGTGTTACCCGAAATATCCGGGAGTCTTCCGTACCAGTGGATTCCCCGGCTGGTAGAACTGCAGGAAACGGTTTGTTTACAATTAAACCTTGATATTGCCGAAAGTGCGTTCCGCGGCATTGTGCTGGACAGTCCCGCACCGGACAAGTTGTTTTCCCACGCTATTTCGTTATGGGGGCAACGGTTAACGGTACACGATGCCCTTCAGCGGTTAAACTGGATGGTGTTTCTGGAACAGGAAGCCACGGCCGGCACAACCGCACAAACTGACCCGTATCCGCATCTGCTCGGTGTGGAATGGTTCCAAACAAAGGAGGCTGGGTATGTTACCGGTAGTCACCGCACAGGAAATGCGTAAACTGGACCAGAAAACCATTGAATCCTACGGCATTGCCGGCATTGTGTTAATGGAACGGGCCGGAGAAACGGTGGCCCGCTGGATTCAACAAAAAGGGGTAGAAGAAGAGTGGGAAAACCCCACCGCGCTGGTGGTGTGTGGCAAAGGGAACAACGGCGGAGATGGATTTGTGATTGCGCGCCATTTACACGAAGCGGATTACCAGGTGGACATCATTTTGTTTGGGAACAAAGCGGACGTGAAAGGCGATGCCCGCGTCAATCTGGAAATTGCTGAAAAACTGGGCATTCCCATTTACACCGCGGAAGATATTCAATCGCAGAAGGTAGAGCTGCAACCTACCTATTCCGTGGTAGTAGACGCCTTGCTGGGCACCGGCTTTCGGGGAGAATTGCGCGGAATGATGAAGGAAGCGGTGGAATTTGTAAAACAATTCGACGAAACCAGCCTGATTGTTGCGGTGGACATCCCCAGTGGCCAGAGCAGCGATGTTACCCAACCCAATCCGGAAGGAATTTTTGCCGATGCAACCATCACCATGGGGGCGCTAAAGCGGGCTCATGTGGTCAAACCGGCCAGCGAAGCCATGGGCGAAGTCCAGGTGGCGGTCATCGGCATTCCCCGGGAGGAACTGGAACAATCCGCCGTATGGCTGGTGGAGCCGAACGATGTGCTGTTGCCCCCCATCGACCCCATGCGGAATAAATACACCGCCGGAAAAGTGGGCGTCATTGCAGGGTCGGCCGGATTTACCGGTGCGGCAGCCTTAGCAGCCGAAGGGGCATTGCGCATGGGTGCCGGCCTGGTGCGACTGGCAATTCCGGATTCCCTCAACCCCATTCTGGAACAAAAACTGACAGAAGTCATTACGGTCCCGGTCCCGGGGACAGACCAACAGACCATCGGTGCCACCAGCATGGCCGCATTAACGGAGCTGGTCGAGTGGAGCGACGTCCTGGTTATTGGCCCGGGATTGGGACGCACCCTGGAGGTGCAACAAACCATTTTGTCCCTGCTGGAAAACACAACCATTCCAGTGGTCATTGATGCGGACGCGTTGTTTGCCCTTTCCGAAAATTTGGATTTTTTTAAACAGCATGCCAAACCTACCTGGCTCCTTACACCCCACGACGGCGAGTTTCGGCGGTTTTTACCCGGCGTTTCGCGGGAAGACATTTTAAACAATCGCATTCAACTGGTGCAGGAATTCGTTCAAACCTATCCCGTTCATCTGGTGCTCAAAAGTGCAACAACCGTTTCCGCAACGCCGGAGGGGGATGTGTTCATTAATTCCAGCGGGAATGCCGGTCTGGCTTCCGGCGGTACCGGCGACGTGCTCTCCGGTTTCCTGGGGGGCTACTGGGCGCAAATCATTCACAACTCCTTTCTTGAACCCGAAGATGTCCTCATCAGCGTACCGTTTATTCACGGATTTGTGGCTGATTTTCTGGCGGAACGGAAATCCATGCATACTATTACGGCCACGGACCTGTTACATCATCTGGGAGACGCCCTTCAGATGCTGGAGAAAGGCATTTACAATGAAACAATCCGCTCCCATTACCGGAAGATGTTTCCCCCGGGTTACCGGACTTGATTGGGACAAAAAATAAAAAC
>WGBF01000217.1 GCA_015494485.1 bacterium
GAATGAGCACGGCACCAAAAGCAAATGCCATTCCTGCGATTCCATCAAACTTCATGTCATGATGGGAGCGGTAAATTGTGGGGATAGACCCGGCAATGAGTCCGACAAAAAATAAATATGTATATGCTTTATAATATGTGAGCAAATAGTCCATTACCCAGGATAATGCCACAATAGCCAGTACCGCCCCAATGCCAATTTTAAGTAGAAACATAAAATACTCGTTACGCCGGGACGCATTCGTGAAAAATTCCCCCAACGCTTCGATTAATTGTTCATAAATGCCTAACACCACCGCCATGGTACCGCCGGAGACCCCCGGAATAATATTGGCCACCCCAATTAATCCACCCTTCAATATCAACAATAATGTTTCTTTCATAATTGCCATCCCTTTCGTCCACGTAATGGCACAAACTTAAAATTTTCCAGTATGTGCTCCAAATACTTCCCATTTTTCTTCATTACGATTTTAAGATTCTGCTGCTCCAGGGACCCCACCGGAATCACCAATCGTCCCCCTTCTTTTAATTGCCCCAGCAATGCTTCCGGGATATTCGGCGAGGCAGCTGTTACAATAATACCATCATAAGGAGCCCGCGCCGGATACCCCAATGAGCCATCCCCAATAATTACTGCTACCCGAAAATATCCCAGTGTTTCCAGGCGCTGGCGTGCCTTCTGGGCCAGCTCTCGCACCCGCTCAACACTAACTACCTGCGCCCCCATCGCAGCCAGCACAGCCGCCTGATAGCCACTTCCCGTACCGATTTCCAGAATTTTATCACCGGGCTTAATCTGTAACACACTACTCATAACTGCCACCGTGGTAGGATGGGAAATCGTCTGCCCGTAACCAATAGGCAGCGCTTTGCCACTATATGCCTGTCGCTGAAGCGGAGGGTCTACAAATTGATGGCGGGGAACCTCCAACATGGCATCAATTACCGCCGGATCTGTAATTCCCGCTTCAACCACCAGCTTGTGCACCATTTCTTCCCGAAATCGTTTATACATGACCCCACAACCGTTTCCAGATAAACCGCATGATTAATTGAATGAAATTCATGGTATCTGCCCAATTCCGAATGGCACTGGGGGCAGAATTATAAATTGTTGGAATCCGAACATGCTTAATTTTCCCGCCATGCGACGCTACGCGCAATAACATTTCTGACTCCAGGTGAAACCGATCTTCTTCCAGTACGGGTAAAACCGACTTTAATGGTCCCCAGCGGAATAACCGAAAACCACTCTGGCTATCCCGGATCTTTTTGCCAGTCAACAATGAGATAATCAGAGATGTTAAATAATTGGACGCAATGCGATGAAGAGGCATGACCCGGGGAGAACGATTTCGGCACCCCAGTACCATATCCGGATTTTCGTTACGAAATTGCCGTAAAAATCCGGGAATTTCCTCCGGCGGATGCTGCAAATCGGCGTCCATGGTCAATACAGCCGTCCAAGGGATGGCCGTCTCTGCCAGATATTGGAATCCCGTTTTCAGCGCTGCACCTTTGCCCTGATTCCGTTGATGATGGAGGATTATCAGTGGTAATCCTTCTTGTGGTATTTCTGGCCAGTGATCCGAACCATCATTCACAACCACTACAAGCCATTGCCCCGATTGAGAAGCCAGAACGGAACGGAGTCGCACCAGTAATTCACGAAAATGCTCTGTGGGATTATACACCGGAATGACAATGGCAAAATGGTCCATCAGGTGATTACCTTCAACCCTCAACCGGTTTGATTATTAAAAGAAAACGGGGAATCGGCTGATTCCCCGTTTTTCTGGTCGGAGCGACTGGATTCGAACCAGCGACCCCCACCACCCCAAGGTGGTGCGCTATCCAGGCTGCGCCACGCTCCGACAAATCGCGCAAAAATTTATAAAATCGCCTTTCAGAAAGCAAGATTTTTGAAAAGAGACAACGCGTCTTATATCCGAAATCCTTTTCCCTTACTCTCCAGCAATTCATTGTCCACAAGACACCCATTTTACGCGCAATAGTACTTTCCGGATTCCGATGCCTAAAAATTATTCAAACAGCTTTAAAATTTCCTTCAGCTCCACACGCACTTCTGCCAAGGCTTTTCGTAATTTTTCCTGATGATTATCCACTTTCTGTTGCTTGAACAACTGCAATTTGCGGTGGACTTCTTCATCCGGCAACTTTTCTTCGTTCTTTAGGCGTTTCAAGTAAAAGAGCAATTCAATATCCCGGTCCACAAACTGACGGATGCCGGCCCGGTTGCGCAACGGCTGGATTTCCGGGAAGCGTTTTTCCCACGATTTTAATTGACTGGCAGGAATGCCCAGCATTTCACATACTTCACGGATAGAGTAATACAATCGTTTTTGCGGCTTTTGAATGCGCATGCATTTTCTTCCTGTTCACTTGCATTTTTAAAATAATAAATTGAGAATTTCGAAAATACAAGTTAATCTTCCTTTTCTTCCCAAATGGAGAACTTTTTTGATATATTGTCCATTCAATAAAAAACACAAGAGGAATCTCATGAATCGTAATTGGGCTTTTGCATATATTGGATTTATCATAATTTTTAGTTTAGGCATAATGAATGGAGCTGCAATGGGAAACAATCAACATCCGTCTTCAATAGAAATAGCCACGCTGGGCGGTGGATGCTTTTGGTGTATTGAAGCCGTGTTTGAAGAAGTGGATGGGGTGGTGAATGTGATTAGCGGATATGCCGGCGGGCATATGGAAAACCCCACGTACGAACAGGTTTCCACCGGAACAACGGGACACGCTGAGGTTTGTCAGATTTATTTTGATACCACCAAAATTTCCTACCGGGAGATTCTGGAAATCTTTTTTTCGGTTCATGACCCTACCACCCTAAACCGGCAGGGCGCTGACGTTGGTGAACAATATCGCTCTATTATCCTGTACCATTCTCCACAGCAAAAAAAGATTGCCGAAACATTGATTACGGAACTGGAGCAGGCCAAAGTTTTTAACAATCCCATTGTAACGGAAGTGAAGCCCTTAAAAACATTCTATCCGGCAGAAGAATACCATCAGGATTACTTTAAGAAACACCCCAATCAGGCGTATTGCGCGCTGGTTATTCAGCCCAAACTGGAGAAGTTCCGCAAACATTTTCCGGAGAAACGAAAAAAGAAATAAACACTACAGTTTGTGTTTCATCGGGCTTTAAGAAAGCCTGATTCCCGTGGACGAAATGGTGAGATCCAAATTTTCCCTTCGTTCACGCATCGGTGTTTTACAAATTCAGATGTTGCGGGAAAAATAAATTCCAGTCTATCATTGAATTTCCAGATTGCCATCTCAGAATACTACCCGGTTGTCGCCTATATTATTTCACAAAAAATTCGTGCAATTGGTGCAATTCATGGACCATTTTCTCTTATTTCCACAGAAAACGGCGAAACAACAGCTGATAAATGGGCGAAAACACCGCCGGCCAGCGAATGACTCGGGTGGTAATCTGATACGTCAATGCCTGAGGTGCGGCAATCTTTTTTTCAAGCGTCCCGGGGGTATCCCAGGGGAACACCGGTATGCGCGGAAACACAATGGGTTGCCCCTCCCAGCGCGATAAAAATGGACTCCCGGTTGCAAACGTATAGCCAGCCCGCTGGGAAGCCTGCAACACACGTGAATTGGTCAGGCCAAAGGGGTACGCAATGGTTTGTACTGGCCCCCCAATGGTATCTTCCAAATGGCGACGGGATGCGTCCAATTCTTTTCCCAATTCCGCGGTACTTAAAAAAGGAAGTGCCCGATGGGTAACCGTGTGCGAACCGATTTCCCACCCCTGTTGCACCAAAGACCGCAATTGTTCTCCGGAAAGATGCAATGGCGCCCGGCTTCCCAGATTCACATCCCACACCCCACGTTTTCCCAGAAATCCGCTAATGGCAAACACCACACCGGGGATTTGCGCTTCCTGCATAACCGGAAATGCATACTCCGCTACGGAGGCAAATCCGTCATCAAAGGAAATAATAATGGGTTTAGCCGGCAGGTGTGATTCAGGAATGGTTATGAGGGTCTGGAAGGTAATTGGGGTAAATTGTTGCCGGCGAATCCATTGAAGATGCTTTCGGAACACACGGGGATGGACAGTTGTTACCCCAAGTTCTATTCCGGGTTGCACTTTATGATACACCAGCACCGGGATATTACGGAAGTACGCCACACGGGAATCACGTGCTTTCACCATCCTCCTCAGCGGCATCATCCCAGGTTAATAGGGGCAACTCCAATGTTTCTGCCAACAGCGGGTGGGTGACACGGCCTTCAAAGATGGCTAACCCGGTGCGGAGTTCCGGGTCATCCTTTATTTGTGCCGGGGAATCCATGCCAGCAATCCGTTCCAGATAGGGAAGAATGGCACTACTCAGTGCCGGAGACGCCGTTACCGGAACAATGCCCGGCAAGTTGGTCACGCAATAATGAATGACATCATCTTTTACAAAAGTTGGTGAGGAATGCGTGGTGGCTTTGCTGGTCTCCACATTCCCGCCCCGGTCAATGGCCAAATCCACAATAACCGCCCCTTTGGGCAACAATTCCACCATCTTGCGTGTGATAATTTTTGGCGATTCGGCCACGCTTTGAATGGCTGCCGTAATGAGCAAATCCGTATTGGGCAACAGTTCCAGGATGTTCTGTTCGGAACTAATAACCGTGGTGACATTTGACGGTAACCGGGAAGCAATTTCCTGCAACCTTTTGAAATTCTGATCCAGTAAATACACCTGCGCCCCCATTTGTGCGGCAAGCTCCGCTGCATGAAAACCAACAGAGCCGGCTCCAATAATAACTACCTGGGTGGGAACCGTGCCCGGAATTCGTGCCAGCAACTTGCCTCTGCCACCATTTTGTTTTTCCAGATAAAACATCCCCTGCTGAACAGCCAGATACCCACCGATTTGCCCGTTGATCAGCATCATGGGATATGCTCCGTCCCGGGTACGAAACATCTCATACGCAAAACAGGAACACCCTTTGCCCACCAGATTGCGCGCCAGTTCAGCATTGGACGAAAAATTAAAAAAGGCCAGAATCATGTGTTCGGGGCGGATTAAATCCAGCTCCACCGGCTGCGGTCCCTGGACCTTTAAAATTATTTCCGCCTGATTAAACAACTTTTCGGAAGAGGGCAAAATGGTTGCCCCTGCTTGCTCATACGCTTCATCGTCAATCCCGCTGGGCTCCCCAGCACCGGTTTCCACCAGTACCGTATGCCCCTTTTGTACCAGTTCTTTCACTAAAAACGGGACTGCCCCTACCCGATATTCATGGGTTCGTATTTCCCTTGGAACACCAAAAATCATTGTATTACCCACATTATTTTTTCGGAATAAACCCCACTGTTACCGCCTGCTCTAACGTTAACAAATTCCGGGCAAATTCCCAAATGGTTTCCTGTGTTATCGCTTCGTACTGACGGAGGACATCATCCAGGGTTACCAGCTGTCCGGTGTAAATAAACTGGCGCGCCAGCCAGCTCATGCGCCGGGAAGCGCTTTCCAGGGACAACACCATGCCCCCCTTTATCTGATTCCGCGTTTGTTCCAGCTCCGTTTTACTGATAGGGCTTTCTGTCATGCGCAGCAATTCCTTTTCCAGCAACGCCCGTGCTTTTTCTACGTTCCGAACATCGGTACCCAGATAAATCCCCAGCACCCCGGTATCCGCATAAAGTTCTGTAAAAGAGTAAATGCTGTACGCCACGCCATGTTTTTCCCGAATGTTCTGAAATAACCGCGAACTCATTCCTCCACCCAGCAGGGTATTGAGCATGTACAGCGGATATTTTAGCGGAGAACGGTAATCCGGAGCGGGGAAACCCATCATGATGTGGGCCTGATTAATGGGGCGATGAATCCAGTGTACGCCGTTACCAAATTGGCGGGGTGGCTGGGGATCCGGCACAGCCCCATTA
>WGBF01000218.1 GCA_015494485.1 bacterium
ATTTCACCCGTGTCCCAATTATAATCATATTGAATAAATTTCACAAATTTATTCTGATTGTAGGCCAAATTCCCGGAAAACTGCAGGTTTAACGGTAGTGCCTGGGTAAGGGATAACTCCACCCCGCGATGAACCGTAGATTCGGCATTGCCGCGGACTGGAAAGCCTTCGTCATTCACTTGGCTGTAGGGAACAATTTCATTGCGGAATGCCATCCAGAAAAAGTTTAATCGAATCCGCGTACTGGGGCGCAGATAATTTACGCCCAGTTCATAGTCAATTAACTGCTCGGGTTTGACCAGAGGGTCTTTCCATTCGATGTAGGCAATTTGCCCATTGCGATACACCGGCCGGGATGTTTTAAACAGGGGTTGGACGCCCAGGTCGTCCGGCCCTTCCCACAGGTTAAACAACTCGTTATCCGCCGGTTCGCGGTGTGCAACGGAAATGTTCAAGTAGGTATTTACCGCATCATTCACATTAACGTTTATGCCAAAGCGGGGGTTAAAAAAGCTGTAATCGACCGTAAAGCGGTTGCGGTACTGGCCGCGGAAGTTGGCAATTTCGCCCTGTTCAAATGTGTAGCGAATCCATTGGTAATGGAGGTTCAACATCAAATTTATTCTGGGAGTCAGGCGGTACAATTCATTGGCAAAGCCGGTAAGATAATATTTTTGACCGAAATACTCGTAATAGCGAAAACCGGGAGTAAAGCGGCGGGTTAGCAGGTCTTCATTTTGCAGCCATTCCACCTCGCCCCAGTGGTGGCTATTAAAATAACTGAGGTAGGTGCCAATGGTAAACTCGCCCTGTTTGTGATTCAGAGAATATTGGGAAATCCACCCGGTTTGATTTTTACCGACCCACTTTTGCCGAATTAAATCACTGCGCGGGGCTGTTTGGGGATCCGGCCACAACCCAAATTGCCACAAATTTCGGCGGGATTTGTAAGTTTCGTAATACCCGATGCCGTGAATGTAAAACAAGGTATTTTTCAGATAGCTGTTGGAAGACAGCTGATAGACGTTGTGCAGTTCAATATGGGGTTGCTTGAAATTGTCAATGGTATTGGGATAGGTAATGGGGTTGTGGCGATGATTTTGCTTCAGGGCACTCTCCGGTGACGCTTCCCAGGCCGCGTGGACGATTTCCTCACCGCCGTAAATGTTTAACTGGGTAAATGATTTCCGGGTAACGCGGGCTAAACTGGTGTACACCGCCCATTGGCGCGTACCGGAACGTTCCCGGAAGCCGTCGGATAAAATGCGGGAAAAGCGAACATGAGCATAATAGCGATTGGCAACCAGAGGAATGGTAAATTTCAAACCGTACCGTCGGGTGTTGTAGCTACCTGCGTTCATATACGCCTCCGGTGCCTGTAAATCGGTAAAGGTTGACGTGCGCATATTCAGGGAACCGCCGAACGCTGAAATACCGTACAGCGAACTGCCTACCCCGCGTTGAAATTGTATTTCCTCCAGGCTTTCGGCAAAATCGGGCATATCCACCCAGTACACCTGATGGTCTTCCGGATCATTTAACGGAATGCCATTAATCATTACCCCAATGCGTTTCTGGTCAAAACCGCGCACTTTCAGGTAGGAATAACCCGTTCCGTTTCCGGCATCGGAGTAAGCATACACGTTGGGAATTTCGGTAAGCATCATGGGGATGTCTTCCACCGTGTGAACTTCCCGTATGTAGGATTCATCCAGATTGGTGAAAACCACTGGTGTTTTCCGTTCTACTGCCTGAATCGATTGAACCAGTACTTCTTCACCGGGCAGTGCCACGGGTTTTAGAAAAATTTCCACCCGGTAGGTTCCGCCGGGTTGTACGGAAAGCGTGCTGCGGTATGTCTGGTAACCCAGAAATTCCACCACCAGGACGTATTCGCCTGCAGGGACATCATTTAAAATGAAAACCCCGTCCTCATCGGTGGTGGTTCCCCACCGTGTACCTTCCAGGAATACGTTGGCACCGATTAACGGTTGGTGGGTGGATTCGTCCAGGACAACGCCGCTAATGGATTGTGTTTGGGCCAGAAGGGCCAGAGGAAGAACGACCAGGGTGAACAGGATCAACAACCGTTTCATGGCTCATGACCTCCCGTTGTTCAATAAAAAAGCCGTTTTCCAGCGCAGGAAAAACGGCTGAAGTCCAATCGGACGCTGTTGCTGATCCTGTGTTGGACTCCGTTTCCCTACGCTGGTATTACCCAGATCAGGTTCCAGGGGTGTTTCTCAGCCTCCCGATTTGCCGGGAAGCACCCCCACGGAGCCATAACCATTTTAATGAATTCACCCAAATTTTACAACAAATTTATTTACTTGTTCCTGACGTCTGGCATTTAAACACGAGTGGAATGCTTTATATTTGTAAAATATTGCAGTGGGTATGCGCTTAAATGCATGAATACCGGTTATTTTAAAAATATACGGTGTTTTAAAATCAACGGTTGAATTTTCCCAAAAAATTTTATTTCTTATGCGCTCAAAAAAACGAGGAATGTTTTTCGAGATGCGTACTATCCTTTCCATTGCCATGTGTATGATGATGTGTATGCCCGGCTGGCAATCCGGAAGGGATAGATACATGTAATTGAATATCCAGTTTAATTCATTAAAGCCCTTCCGGAGTTTCCGGAAGGGCTTTTTTATTGCACAAAAGTTCCAATACAACTTTACAGGAGGATGTTTAATGGCAAACAGTAAAAAATACCGGTTCGAAACCCTGCAATTGCATGCCGGTCAAAAACCGGATCCGGCCACCGGCGCGCGGGCAGTACCCATTTACCAAACCACGTCCTACGTATTTGAGGACAGTGACCATGCTGCCCGGTTGTTCGATTTGAAAGAATTTGGCAATATTTACACCCGCATTATGAATCCCACCACGGCCGTGTTTGAGGAGCGCCTGGCCGCGCTGGAAGGGGGTGTGGCCGCGCTGGCTACCGCTTCCGGTCAGGCAGCTATTCATCTGGCGATTACCACCATTGCCCGAGCGGGTCACAATATCATTTCCACCAGCAATTTATATGGAGGAACGTACAACCTGTTTAAGGTGACGTTACCACGCACCGGCATTGAGGTCAAATTTGTGGAAGAAGACGAGCCGGAAGCATTTGAACGCAAGATTGACGATAATACCCGTGCCATCTATGTGGAAACCATTGGGAATCCCCGCTTGAACGTTCCGGATTTTACCCGGCTGGCTGAGATTGCCCACAACCATGGTATTCCGCTGATTGTCGATAACACATTTGGCATGGGTGGGTATGTGTGTGCCCCCATCGAATTTGGGGCGGATATTGTGGTGCATTCGGCGACCAAGTGGATTGGCGGCCATGGTACTTCCATTGGTGGCGTTATTGTGGATTCCGGGAAATTCCCCTGGAATAACGGTAAGTTTCCCGAATTTACGGAGCCCAGTCCCGGCTACCATGGGTTGCGGTTCTGGGAGGTGTTCGGTGCTGATGGCCCGTTCGGCAATATCGCTTTTATCATTAAAGCCCGTGTGGAATACCTGCGGGATCTGGGACCGGCATTAAGCCCGTTTAATGCCTTCCTGTTTCTACAGGGACTGGAAACCCTTTCCCTGCGAGCCGAGCGGCACAATGCCAACGCCCTGGAACTGGCCCGGTGGCTGCAGGCGCATCCGGAAGTTGCGTGGGTGTGGTATCCGGGGTTACCGGAACATCCGTACCATCAACAGGCCAAAAAGTATTTGCGAGACGGCCAGTTTGGCGGTGTCCTGGTGTTTGGGCTGAAAGGCGGGTACGAAGCCGCGCGGCAGTTTATTAATAAGGTGGAACTGGCCAGCCATCTGGCAAATGTTGGCGATGCCAAAACGCTGGTGATCCATCCCGCATCAACCACGCACCAACAGCTTACCCCGGAAGAACGGGCGGCTGCGGGTGTGCGGGAGGAAATGATTCGTGTTTCAGTAGGAATTGAACATATTGACGATATTAAGGAAGATTTTGAACAGGCCATTGCGGCCGCAACACGGTAACACGGATTGACACAGTAACCGGGAGATGGTATGAAGGTTGTTAAATTTGGCGGGAGCACCCTGCGTGGGGTGGAACGTATTGGCGAAGTAGTGAATCAGATTCGGCGGGAACGTGAACAGGGGCCGGTTGTGGTGGTGTTGTCCGCCTTATATGGGGTAACGGACGAATTACTAACCACCGGGGCCCTGGCGGCAAGTGACTGGAAGGCGGCAGAAATGCGGTTCAGGAAAATTGTGGAGCACCATAAAGCCGTTGGAAAACACTGGCGTGCCTTTGAAACGGTTGCCAACCTGGCAAAAGATCTGGACCAGCTGGCTGCGGAAGGGCAGGCACTTTTACATCGCATTGCAACCGACGGCTGGACCCTGCCGTTGCAGGATGCCTTTGCCGCACTGGGAGAAAAGTTCAGCGTGCGCCTGCTGGCCGGGATATTGAATGCACAGGGCACCGCTGCCCGGTGGTGGGATGCCGATGCAGGTATTATTGTGACCAACGATCAATTCGGCCATGCGGAAGTGGACCAGCAGGCAACACAAGACCGGGTGCAACAATTCCGTTCGGAATGGGAGCACACCATTCCCCTGATTACCGGATTCATTGGACAGGCACCCGATGGCCGCACCACCACCCTGGGACGCGACGGATCCGACTACACAGCGGCAATTCTGGGCAGTTTGCTCCATGCGACCGCGGTGGACATCTGGACCGATGTGGATGGCGTGTTAACCGCAGACCCGGAGGTTGTGCCGGATGCCCGATTGATATCCAAAATTACCTATCGGGAAGCGGCTGAAATTGCCTGGTTCGGGGCGCGGGTGTTACACCCGAAAACCATTCATCCCCTGCAGGAAAAGGATATCCCCCTATTTGTGAAAAACATTGCCCGGCCCGAAGATGCCGGAACCCGAATTTTTAACGGAACACTGAAAGGAAAACCGGGCATCCGAACCATTGTGGGGAAAAACAATCTGACAGAAATTGTCATCCGGTTTCAGGGGATGCTGGACCACGACCATCTGCTAAGCCGCCTTTTTCGGGTGTTTAAGGAAGTTCCCCATCAAATCTTTTTAAATGACCTTGGGGCGCCCAATCATGGAGTGCGGCTTCTGGTAAAACAACAGGCAGGCAACGCGCTGATGGCGAAGCTGGAGGATGAATTTCAGGCGGAATTGGCCGCCCGGCGGCTCAGCCTTCGCCGTTCGGAAGAACGCGTTGCCCTGGTTACCCTGGTGGGAACCGATTTGCTAACGCGGCTTCAGCTTCCGGAGCAGCTCAATGCCATTTTGCGCCGTGAAGTTCGGCATGCCCGCATTTTTTCCTTCAGCAATAGTGAGACACACGTCTCTCTGGTGGTGCCACAAGCCCGGTTTCAACCCATTATGCAGCGTTTGCACGACCGCTTTTTTAAACACGTAACATCCATTTTTGTAGCAATTGCAGGCCCCACCGGAAACGTGGGGCGGGAACTGGTTCGGATTATCCGCCAGCAGGCTCCGGCGCTGAAGCAACAATACGGCATGGAGTTTTGTGTGGTTGCCGGAATTAACAGCCGCCGTATGGTCATAAATTCCGCTGGCGTGGACCCCATTGGCAGTCTGGAAACGTCCGACGCCTCTCCGGCGGATTGGGAACGCTTTCAGGATGCGCTGGTGAAAACCTCCCACAGTCCGCTGGTTTTCGTGGATTGCACTGCCAGTACGGATATTGCGGCCAGTTATGCCCACCTGCTGGAAAACCACATTGGGGTGGTGGCAGCCAATAAAATTGCCAATACCCGGGAATACGCTTATTATCAGCGGCTTAAAGAAATTTCCCGTGCGGTGCGCATGCCCTACCTGTACAGCACCACCGTCGGTGCCGGGACCCCTTTTATCCGCATTATTAAGGACATCCGCCAGCGGGGGGAAGAAATTCAGCGTTTGGAAGGCTCCCTTTCCGGGACGCTGGCGTTTGTGTTTAACCGCCTGAATGGAGGTGTCCCCTTTTCCCGGGCGGTGGCAGAGGCCCATCAGAACGGCTTTACCGAACCCCACCCTGGTGTAGACCTGCAGGGGATGGATGTAGCGCGGAAGTTGTTAATCCTGCTGCGGGAAGCAGGATTGCGGCTGGAATTAGAGGACATTGTGGTGGAGTCCCTGGTGCCGGAGGACCTACTGGCCATCGAGGATCCCCGGGCGTTTTTAAACGCCCTCCCCCAATTGGACAGTGCCTGGCAGAAAAGGGTTGAACGGGCCCATCAAGCCAATCGCCGACTCATTTTTCTGGCAACTTTTGATCTTGTCTCTTATA
>WGBF01000219.1 GCA_015494485.1 bacterium
GGGAATGTATGTGGTGCTGGTGGAGTTATATTCAACCCGGACCTCCGATCGGTATTCCTTAAAGGGTGTTGTGGTGTTGGTGCGTTAAGTGTCATACGAAATGTTTTGAGTGTCTTCTGATTGATTTGGATACAGAATGGTCAGTTTCACGGTGTGCCTTTTAGAAGAAGGGAATTATTATTTTTACAATGAAAAATTTGAATTTTAATATTCTGTTCCCGAAATTAACCATTCATCATTCAGGGATGAAAAAGGGGATAGGGGGTATTTAGTTCGTTAATGATTGTGGTATTTTTCATATTTGCATTTGGGGTAGCGAATTTATTTTCCCAGCACAACGAAATTTTTGAATTTCGTCATTACTCACTGGATGAGGGGCTATCTCAAAGTACGGTATTTACCATTGTTCAGGACCCCCAGGGGTTTATCTGGGTGGGAACCGAAGATGGATTGAACCGTTTCGATGGGTACGAATTTAAGGTTCTAAAACATCGCACGGGTGATCCTACTTCCTTATCCGGAAACTACATTTATACCCTGGCCCTTGGTGATTCTGATTATATCTGGATTGGAACCCGCCAGAGCGGGCTAAACCGATTGAATTTACGCACCTGGCAATTTCAATACTGGGATTTGTACGATTCCCTTACGGCTCACCATTCAAATTACATTCGTACCATTGTGCCTTCCCGGTCTGGTATAGTCTGGATAGGTACAGACGATACGGGACTGTGGAAATTTGATCCCCGCAGCGGTGTCTTTCGGTGTTTGTTGGGGGATGGGGCTGAGGGTACAACCTTACCTGCGCGGCGAATATGGGCCCTGTTGGAGGATCAGCGCGGCAATTTATGGATTGGCACGCGGGGGCAGGGGGTTGTTTGTCGGTCACCCGATGGAAAATTTACCGTGTACCGCCAGCGAACGAAAACGCAGGATGGCCCTTCCAGCGATCATGTGGTGGCGTTGTACGAAGACCGCGCTGGCAACATCTGGATGGGCACCACCCGCGGTCTGGATAAGTACAATCCCAATACCGGAACGTGGCAACACTGGAATGCCTCCCCGGATTACAAAACCAACCCGTATGTGTTAAGTTACCGCACAGTGCTGGCTATTCTGGAAGACCAGCGCGGATACATCTGGATCGGGACGTATGGGGGTGGGGTAAATATCCTGGATCCCCAAAGTGGAAAAATCCGGCATATTTTGCATGATCCGTTAAATTTGCGCAGTTTAAATCACGATTACATCTGGTCCTTGTTTGAGGACCGTTCCGGGGGAATATGGATAGGCACCCGCGGGGGTGGTTTGAATTATTACCATCCCAACATGCGAAAATTCCAGCATTGGCACCATATTCCCGGGAACCCCAATTCCTTAAGCCATGACGATATCTGGGCCGTGCTGGAAGACCACCGGGGACGGGTGTGGATTGGTACCAATGGTGGTGGGTTAAATATTTATGATCCGGCTACCGATCGGTACCAAATATTGATTCACAATAAGGAAAATCCCAATTCCATCAGTCACAACCGCATCTGGGCTCTGGAAGAAGACCACCAGGGGAACATCTGGGTGGGGAGCAGTAATGGGTTAACAAAAATTGACTCTACCTTAACGCACTTTCAGCATTGGCGAAACGAGCCGGGAAAGCCCCAATGGTTTCCTTCCAACCGGGTTCAGGCCCTCCTGGCAGATAGCACCGGTGGAATATGGGTGGGAACACTGGGAGGCCTGGCCTATTTGCGACCCGACAGCGGAACCAGCCGCATCTGGGTACCGGATGAGCAGGACTCATTAAGTTTAATTCATCCCAATGTGCGCTCCATTTTTATTGATTCCCGGAATACCCTCTGGTGTGGTACCCTGGGAGGACTGGAACGTTACCTCCCGGAGTCCAACGGATTTCGCCATTATACTGTAATTCCGGGGGATACCAATTCCCTGAGTAATGATGTGGTGCTATCCATCATGGAAGATTCCCGGGGCCGGTTGTGGATTGGGACAATGGGTGGGTTAAACCGGTACATTCGGGAAACGGACACCTTCGAACAATTTACGGAAGACGACGGATTACCCAATAATGTAGTATATGGAATTCTGGAGGATACCAATGGGTATTTGTGGCTCAGTACCAATCGCGGCATCTCCCGGTTCGACCCGCAAACAAAAACATTTAAGAATTTTGACGTTCGGGACGGTTTGCAGGGTAACGAATTTAACCAGGGGGCGTATGCGTATGGCCGTTCAGGGAAAATGTATTTTGGAGGCGCAAATGGCTTAACTGTTTTTGACCCCCTGCACATTCCGGAAAATACCTTTGTACCCCCGGTGGTGATTACCGAATTCTTAATCAACAACAAACCGGTTCCTGTGGGGCCGAAATCTTTGCTACCACAGGCCCTGCCATTTACACGGGAAATTCGTATTTCGTACAAAGACAATATTTTTGCCTTTCGGTATGCAGTATTAAACTTTCTGTTACCGGAGAAGAATCAATATGCTTACAAACTGGAAGGGTTTGATGAAGACTGGCAATATGTGGGAAACCGGCGTCTGGCAATTTACACCAATATTTCCCCCGGGGAATATGTGTTTCGAGTAAAAGGTAGCAATAACGACGGAATCTGGAACGAAACGGGTGCGGCCATACGCCTGTATATTTCCACACCGCCCTGGAAAACCTGGTGGGCATATTTGCTGTATGTGATTGTCGTTACCGGGCTGGCCTACACCATTTATTCCCTGCGCATGCGGGTGTACCGGGAACAGCTGGAAAGCGAAAAATTGAAGGAAATTAATGCAGAAAAGAGCAAATTTTATCAAAATATTTCCCATGAATTTCGCACACCCCTCACGTTGATTATGGGCCCGCTGGAAGGGATCCTCAATGGCAAAATTACACGGCCGGGCCGGGAATTATTTGAAATGATTTACCGGAATGCCCGTCAGTTGTATCATTTAATTAATCAATTGCTGGATTTAAGCAAAATTGAAAGCGGGCAACTGGAATTGAAGAAAGAACCGGTCGTCATTAACACCCTCATTGAACGGCAGGGGGAACTATTTCGTTCGCTGGCGGATCAAAAGCACATTGTGCTGGATATTCAGGTGCCCAATGACCCCCTGGTTGCGGAAGTGGATGTGTCCGCGTTTGAGAAAATGCTGAATAATCTGTTGAGCAATGCCCTGAAATTTACACCGGAACAGGGGCGGGTAGAGGTAGAATTACTGTGGAAGGAACGGTGCCGGATAAATGGCCCCTGTATTGAAATTCAGGTGCGGGATACGGGGATTGGAATACCCCGGGATAAGCTGGAGAAAATTTTTGAACGGTTTTATCAGGTGGATGGCACTTACAATCCCAGTCAGCCGGGCACGGGAATTGGGCTGGCGTTGACCCGTGAAATAGTGGAACGCCATGGCGGCACCATCTGGGTCGAAAGTGAGGAACGGGTGGGAACCACCTTTGGCGTACAATTGCCTTTGTACACAGGGGAAAAACCGCCGCGTTCCCCGGAAACCGAGCTTTCATTGGAAGATGATGTGGTGATGTTCGCCGGAACACCTTCCCCCATTCGGGAAAACGATGTCAATCTTGCCCGCCTGGAAAAACCTCTGGTGCTGGTGGTAGAAGACCACGCCGATATGCGGGAGTACATTCGCTCTGTTTTAGAACCCGATATGGTTGTCGTAGAGGCACCGGATGGAGATACCGGTCTGGAAAAAGCTTTCCAGTACCTCCCGGATTTAATCATCAGTGATGTCATGATGCCCCGCCTCAGCGGATTTGAATTTTGCGAAAAGGTTAAGAAGGATGAGCGAACCAACCACATCCCGGTCATTTTGTTAACCGCCCGCGGTTCGGAAAAAAGTCAGATTACCGGTTACCGCCTGGGGGCCGATGCCTATGTGACCAAGCCGTTCAATGCTTCGGTATTGAAAGAGCAGGTGAAAACGCTCATTCGGCAGCGAAAGGCCCTGGCGGAAAAATTTTCCCGCCAGCTGTTGGGCGACGGAGGATCAGGCGTTCCTGCAGAAGATCCCTTTTTGAAAAAAGCGCTTCAAGTCATTGAAGAACATCTTGCTGATGCGGACTTTACCGTTGAGCAGTTTGCGCAGGAAATGGGGCTTAGCCGCACCCAGTTGCACCGAAAATTGAAGGCCACCGTGGATAAAAATGCCAGCGAATTTTTACGTTACGTTCGGTTAACCCGTGCCGCCGCCATGTTCCGCAATGGGTACGACAATGTTACGGAAGTGGCTTATTCCACCGGGTTCAATTCCCTCTCCTATTTTGCGCGCCTGTTCAAAGAACAATTTGGTGCTTCGCCCTCTCAGTACATTCGAAAGCATAAAAAAGGAACCCGACAATAAAAACTATGTTACCGGCAAAGAAGAAATTATATTTAAGCTCAGGAAGAAGGAAAATATACGTCCATGCGAAAAAATCCGATTGTATTTGTTTACTTCATTCTCAGCGCGTTGCTTCTTTTTAGTGCCTATAAGCTGTATTTAACATCAAAACAGGTTACCGTTTCCCAGGAAGAGCAACCGGTAAAGTCGGAAGATACCCTGATTGTTATTTCCAATCCATCGCCCTTACGATTGCTGCCGTATGAAATTCGGCTTGCCGATGAAATATTCTTTCTGAATCAAATCTTCCAGGGCATGGTGCGTTTGAACAATCAACTGGCTCCCGTACCGGACCTGGCCGACTTCTGGGAAATCTCAGCGGACCGCTTAACCTACACGTTTTATCTGGATTCCACCCGTACCTTTCATAACGGCCAACCGGTGACAGCGCAGGATGTACTGGCCAGTTTTAAGTATTATTTTCGCAATGCCGGGGA
>WGBF01000220.1 GCA_015494485.1 bacterium
CTGCGGATTGAAATTGACTCCATGCCGGAAGAACTGGACGAAATTGAACGCCGCATCAAGCAACTGGAAATTGAAAAGGTGGCGTTGAGCAAGGAAAAAGACAAAGCGGCCAAAGAACGGCTGAAACGCATTGAAGAAGAACTGGCCAACTTGCGTGAAGAGCGCAATCAGTTGCATGCTCATTGGATGCTGGAAAAGGAAACCATCCAGCAAATTCGGGCGACCAAAAAGGAAATTGACCAGTTGCGCATTGAGATGGAACAGGCCGAACGCCAGGGCGACCTGAACCGCGTGGCGGAAATTAAGTACGGCCGGATTCCGGAGCTGGAACGGAAGGTGCAGGAACTGACTCAGAAATTGCAGGAAATCCAGAAAGACCGCAAGATGCTGAAGGAAGAAGTGGATGAAGAGGACATTGCCGAAATCGTCAGCCGCTGGACGGGCATTCCGGTAAGCCGGATGCTGGAAAGCGAACGGGAAAAGCTGCTGAAAATTGAAGAGCGGCTGGCGCGGCGGGTTATCGGGCAGGAAGACGCCATCCGTGCCGTGGCCAATGCCATCCGGCGTTCCCGTGCCGGCCTGGCGGATAAAAACCGGCCCATTGGGTCGTTCATTTTCCTGGGGCCCACCGGCGTGGGAAAAACGGAATTGGCCCGTGCACTGGCAGAATTTCTGTTCGATGATGAAAACGCCATGATTCGCATTGACATGTCCGAATACATGGAGCGCCATTCCGTCAGCCGGTTGATTGGTGCGCCTCCGGGCTACGTTGGTTATGAGGAAGGCGGCCAGTTAACCGAAGCGGTACGGCGGAAACCCTATTCCGTGGTGCTGTTGGACGAAATTGAAAAGGCGCATCCGGAAGTATTCAACATTCTGTTGCAGGTGCTGGATGACGGTCGCTTAACGGACAACAAAGGACGTACGGTGAACTTCAAAAACACCATTATTATCATGACGTCCAATATTGGTGCGCCGTTAATTCTGGAAAAATCGCAGCGCATTACGGAACACAACAAAGAAGAGATTTTCCGGGAAATTCAACAGGAAGTGATGGCGCTGCTGCGGCAACAGTTACGACCGGAATTCCTGAACCGTGTGGATGAAATCATCGTTTTCCACAGCTTGATGAAAGAACACATCAAGAAGATTGTGGATCTGCAGGTAGAACGCATTCGCGAACAACTGAAAGAGCAAGGTCTGGATATCGAACTGACCGAAGCGGCCAAAGACCACATGGCAGAAATTGGCTACGATCCGGCTTTCGGTGCACGACCGTTGAAGCGCGTCATGCAGCGTGAAATTGTGGATAAACTGGCCTATGAAATCCTGGCTGGCCGGTTCCATGCGGGTCAGATTGTCCGGGTGGATTACCGCGACGGCCAGATTGTCTTTGAGGCTATTGAACAGCCGGAAGTAGTTGAAGAAGAAGCGTAATTAACACAAGGGCGCCGTTTTACCGGTGCCCTATTTCATTTTTTACAGAAAACGAAATTTATTTTAGTGAAACCTCATGCCGTATGTGCGTAAAAATTAACATATTCAGTAACATGAGGTAGAAAGGAGGAAGCAGCGATGAATAAGAAACATGTGCGTTTGGTATTACTGGGAATTGTTGTAGGGGTGATTGTGGGGATTGTGCTCTCAGCCGGGTTAAATTTTACCCATACCACCAATGCAACACCCATTCCGGAAGCGGTAACCGAAGCGAATCCCGCGCAACCGCCAGCACCGGAACCCCCATTGAGCGATGGGATAAATAAGCGCGCATTACTGGATGCTTTAAGCGATGCCTTTGCGGATGTGGCGGAGGAAGTGAATCCATCCGTGGTAACCATTTTTACCACCAGCGTGGTGAAAGCCCCCCGGCAAATGCCAATACAACCATTTGGTGATTTTTTCGGGGATGATTTCTTCAAACGCTTTTTCCAGGTGCCGGCACCTCAGGGCGATATTATTCAGCAGGGTCTGGGTTCCGGCGTGGTGGTGCGATCCGATGGCATTATTATCACCAACTACCACGTGGTGAAAGGCGCGGACGAAATTAAAGTGCGATTGTACGATGGCACCGACTATGATGCGGAAGTCAAAGGCAAAGATCCCCGTTCCGACCTTGCTGTGCTTAAAATTGATGCCAAAGGGTTAAAAGCCATTAAGCTGGGCAATTCGGACAATGTGCGCGTGGGGCAGTGGGTTTTGGCTATTGGTTCCCCGCTGGATAAGAATCTGGAACATACCGTCACTGCCGGTATCGTTTCCGGGAAAGGACGCAACATTGCCGGACTGGCCGATTATCAAAATTACATTCAAACCGATGCGGCCATTAACCCCGGAAACAGTGGTGGTGCACTGGTCAACCTGAACGGGGAACTGATTGGCATCAACACCGCCATTTTGACCAAATCCGGCGGTTATATGGGTGTGGGCTTTGCCATTCCGGTCAATCTGGTTAAAAAAGTAATGAATGATATTTTAACCAAAGGAAAGGTTGTGCGCGGTTGGCTGGGTGTGGTTATTCAGGATGTTACACCCCAACTGGCGCAGATTTACGGGTTAAAGAAACCGGAAGGCGCGGTGGTCACCAAAGTGCAAAAGGATAGCCCTGCCGATAAAGCCGGGTTGAAGGAAGAAGATATTATTATCGAATTCAATGGTCAGAAAATCCGCAATCGGTTCGACCTGAGTTCCAAAGTGGCCAATACCCTGCCGGGCACCAAAGTAAAAATCAAGGTGCTGCGGGATGGCAAGGAGAAAACCTTGACCGTTAAGCTGGGTGAATATCCGGAAGAAGAAGCGGTTGTGGCACAGGCGGAAGAATACAAGGTCGATCTGGGCTTCAAAGTTCAGGATTTAACCCCGGATATCCGCAAACAACTGGACATCCCGGAAGATGTGGAAGGTGTTGTGGTGTCCAGCGTGCGGATGGGCAGTCGGGCTTTTCTGGCTGGCTTGCGGGAAGGCGATGTGATTCTGAAGGTCAACCGCAAACCGGTAGGCAATGTGCGGGAATTTCGCAAGGTGGTAAACGAACTGAAACCCGGTTCGCCCATTGCGCTGTACGTGCAGCGGGGTGATAATCGGCTGTTTGTCACCTTCAAACTTCCCAAGAAAAAATAATTCAGTAGAAAATAAACGGGTGTCTGTCGCCAGGTGCGGCAGGCATCCTGCTTTAATAATTAGGGGTTGTTTCCTACTTTTGGTGGTGAATTAAAGTGGATACTCGTGTGGAAAGGGGGCGATGACAATGACACGTCGAAGTGTGGTATTCCTGTTCATGGTAATGGTGGGATTGTGGACAGGCGTGTGGGCGCGTCAACAAAGTAATGACGGTTACATTGAGCTGGCAACAGTTCACTCTACCGTAAGCAATGATACTGCCAGTGTACACCTGGCACTGAAAATTCATTTCCCAAACTACACGTTACCGGGAATTCTTACCAACCAATCACCTTTCATTTACCAGCTCATGATTCAGGTGTACGATGAAAACGATACCCTGGTGTATTCCCGTACCGTTACGCGGCGCTTAACAGCCTATCCGGTGGGGAAAACCGATTCGGTGGATATTTCATTTCGCCTGCCGGTGGGGCAGTACCGCCTTTTTGTTACGCCTTTAAATATTCCGGTGTATATTCAGGATTTAACCAACGTCCCGTTATCGGTGGCGGAAAAGCAAATGCTTCCTTGAGTAGAGGGAAAATTGTATTTTTGTGAAACCCATTGTGCATTTTTGATTTTAAATTACAATGAGCAACGGAAGGGTTAAACAAGGCGGAACAGAACACATGGTAAAATAAAGGAGGGTAGCCTATGCGGTTGCGTCCTTTAGGAAGCCGTGTTGTTGTCCGTCCCTTGCAATCCGAAGAGAAAACCCCCAGCGGTATTATTATCCCCGATACAGCCAAGGAAAAGCCCAAACGCGGCGAAGTTATTGCCGTGGGAAGCGGCAAACGCCTGAAAAACGGCAAAACCGTTCCCCTGGACGTCATGGTTGGGGACAAGGTGATTTTCAGTGAATACGCCGGCGATGAGGTGGAAGTAAACGGCGAAAAATATTTAATTATGGACGAAAGC
Source organism: bacterium (assembly GCA_015494485.1). GTDB lineage: Bacteria > Calditrichota > Calditrichia > RBG-13-44-9 > J042 > WGBF01. The sequence continues at coordinate 4,075 of WGBF01000220.1, forward strand.
GATATCCTGGCCATTGTGTAGCCTTCTGAGTTTAATGTCTCCAGTGACGTATTCGGAGAAATTAAAAAAGGAGGGTGAGCAATATGGCAAAACTCATTGCGTACGATTTTAAAGCCCGCGAAAAGCTGCTGGAAGGGGTGGATATTCTGGGCAATACCGTGAAAGTTACGTTGGGGCCGCGTGGCCGCAATGTGGTGCTGGATAAAAAATTTGGTGCACCGGTCATTACCAAAGATGGGGTGACCGTGGCCAAAGAAATTGAGGTGGAAGACAAATTCCAGAATGTGGCGGTGCAGATGTTAAAGGAAGTGGCCACCAAAACCAACGATGTGGCCGGTGACGGCACCACCACGGCAACAGTGCTGGCCCAGAGCCTGTTCCGGAACGGGTTAAAGCAGGTGGAAGCGGGTGCCAGTCCGCTGTTCATTAAGCGGGGCATTGAAAAAGCCGCGGCCAAAGTGGTGGAAGAACTGCGCCGCATGAGCCGGAAGGTGAGCAAAAATGAAGAAATTCGGCAGGTGGCGACCATTTCTGCCAACAATGATGAACGCATTGGCAAGCTGATTGCCGAAGCAATGGAAAAAGTGGGCGAAAACGGCGTCATTACCATTGAGGAAGCCAAATCCATTGAAGACCAGATTGAAGTGGTGGAAGGGATGCAGTTCGACCGCGGCTATCTGTCGCCGTATTTTGTAACCAACCGCGAAACCATGGAAGTGGAGCTGGAAGATCCCTACATCCTGGTTCATGAAGATAAAATCTCCAACATTCAGCAACTGTTACCCATTCTGGAAAAAGTGGCCCAAACCGGCAAACCACTGGTGGTCATTGCGGAAGATGTGGAAGGGGAAGCGCTGGCCACACTGGTGGTCAACAATCTCAAAGGGGTACTGAAAAGCGTAGCGGTTAAAGCCCCGGCGTTTGGTGACCGCCGTAAAGCCATGCTGGAAGATATTGCCATCTTAACCGGCGCCCGTTTCATCGCCAAGGACATTGGCATTAAGCTGGAAAATATTGACCTCAGCGATCTGGGTCGGGCCAAAAAAGTTGTTGTTGACAAAGAAAATACCACCATTGTGGAAGGCGCCGGAGATCCCAAACAAATTGAAGCCCGCATTGCCAGCATCAAGCATCAAATTGAAGAAACCACCAGCGATTACGACCGCGAAAAACTGGAAGAACGATTGGCTAAACTGGCCGGTGGTGTGGCAGTAATTCGTATTGGTGCGGCCACTGAGGTGGAAATGAAAGAAAAGAAAGCGCGGGCGGAAGATGCCTTTCATGCCACCAAAGCTGCTGTGGAAGAAGGGATTTTGCCCGGTGGCGGTGTGGCGTTGCTGCGTACCCAAAAGGTTGTGGATGAATTGAAACTGGACGGCGACGAAGCGGTTGGGGCGCAGATTTTAAAACGGGCACTGGAAGAACCGCTGCGCCAGATTGCTAACAACGCCGGCTGGGATGGCAGCGTGGTGGGGGAAAAAGTGCGCAGCATGAAGGAAACCGAAGGCTTTGATGCCCAGAACGAACGGTATGTGGATATGTACGAAGCGGGCATTGTGGATCCCACCAAAGTAGTTCGCAGTGCGCTGGAAAATGCGGTTAGCGCCGCGTCCCTGATGCTGATGACCGAAGCCCTGCTGGTGGAAAAACCGGAAAAGGAAAAAACACCACCCATGCCGGATTACGATGAATTCTAAACCCGATGAAACCAGTTTGAACCGCAGCCGCCCGGAACGCGTCCCCCTTTTCGGGCGGCTGATTTTTTGTATCCCAAGGGAATGGTGTTTGTGGGGAATGCGTGTTGCTAAAAATCCATCGCAACACGGGAAAGCGATAATAGCCGTTTGGAGAAATATTTCCCTTTAATTTGAAATCCCACCCCTTCCGCGTTAAATTTACCCGTTTAAATAATTGAGAAACTGAAAAAGAAAGAATATGACCGAACACGAGGTTCAACATAAAACACCACGCGTTGCCTTTTACACCTTTGGGTGCCGGTTGAATCAGGCGGAAACCAACATTATTCAGCAAACCTTTCAGGCATGCGGTTACCCGGTGGTGGATTACCGGCAGCAACCGGATGTGGTGGTGGTAAATACCTGTACCGTAACCGAAAATGGCGATGCCGATACGCGCAAACTGGTACGCAAGCTGGTACGCCACAATCCCGATGTACAAATTGCGCTGGTAGGCTGCCAGGCTCAGGTGCAGCGGGAAAAATTGCTGGAGCTGCCCAACGTGCGGTGGGTGGTGGGGAATGCCCGCAAAATGGATTTTGTGGACATTCTGGAAAACGCAAATACCGCCGAACCTCAGGTCATTACCCCCACAATTGAACGGCAGAGTTTTACCCTGCCGGCGGCGGGATTGACCACGTCTCACACCCGCGCTAATTTAAAAATTCAGGATGGGTGCGACTTCTTTTGTTCGTTTTGCGAAATTCCCTTTGCCCGCGGCCGCGCACGCAGTCGCCAGTTTGAAGATTTGCTGCAGGAAGCCCGTCAACTGGCCGATGCCGGGTTCAAGGAACTGGTGTTAACTGGCATTAATATTGGAACCTATCGGGACGGAAAACACACCATCGTGGAGGTTGTGGAAGCGCTGGAATCCATTGATGGGCTGGAGCGATTGCGCATTTCTTCCATTGAACCCACCACCATTCCC
>WGBF01000221.1 GCA_015494485.1 bacterium
GCTCTTTTTTAAAAAAGGGCCCCACAAATTTTGTCGGATTTTTAATGGACGGATCATCCTTGTTTACAATGACCTGCGTTACCACACAGGCAATTTGCTTTGGGATACCATGATCATGGCACAAATTCAACAAGGATTGCTCAATCATATACCCCATTCCGCCTTCTGTATCCGCTACGATAATTCCCAGCGGCAACGGCGGAACCAGATGCCGCGCTTCCTCTACACGGATGAGGTAATTCCCCACCTGGGGGCCATTTCCATGGGTAATAATGACCCGATGCCCCAGCCGGAGGAGCTCCACCACCCCTTCCAGACTGCGGCGAGTATTGGCAAATTGCTCGTAAATGTTGCCCTCTTCAGAGGGTTGTGTAATGGCATTTCCGCCGAGGGCAACGACGATGGTTTTTGATTTCCCCATCCGTTTCTCCAGTGTTGTTTAAATTCCCGGCAGGGTGTGAGGACACCCCACCAGGATACTTTCACTTACTTACTTACTTTAAGAAATCCTTTAATGCATCCGTTAAGTCCGGAGAACCAATTTCCTGCAATTCATAAATTACCCGGACGGCTGGCTTATTCAATTTAACCAGCTTGCGCAAATCGATGGGTGTACCAACGATTACCAGGTCTGCTTCCGTATGGTTAATGGTTTCTTCCAGATCCTTAATTTGCTGAGGGCTGTATCCCATCGCTGGCAGCAATGTTCCAATCTCCGGATATTTTTCAAACGTTTGGGTAATGGTACCTACCGTATACGGCCGCGGGTCTACCAATTCCGCCGCCCCAAATTTCTGGGCCGCAACCACGGCGGCACCGTATTGCATTTCGCCGTGGGTTAAGGTGGGGCCATCCTCCACTGCCAGCACGCGCTTGCCTTGAATCAAGTGATAATCTTCAATAAAAATAGGCGATGCTGCTTCAATCACCATGGCGTCTGGATTGACCTCAAACACGGATTCCCGGACGGCAATGATGTCTTCCGGTTCAGCGGTATCAATCTTGTTAATGATTACCACATCTGCCATTCGCAAATTGGCTTCTCCGGGATAATAATAGCGTTCATCTCCCGGCCGGTGCGGATCAACAACCGTAATGTGCAAATCCGGCTTAAAGAAAGGCAAATCGTTGTTGCCTCCATCCCACAAGACAATGTCAGCTTCCTTTTCCGCTTCCCGCAAAATAGCTTCGTAATCCACGCCCGCAAACACCACATGACCTCGGGTAATATGCGGTTCATACTCTTCCCGTTCTTCGATGGTGCATTTGTAGCGGTCCAGGTCTTCCATTGTTGCAAACCGTTGCACCTTTTGTTCCACCAGGTTACCGTAGGGCATCGGATGGCGAACCACCGCTACCTTTTTACCCGCCTCCCGGAGCATCTGGGCAATTTTACGGGTGGTCTGGCTTTTCCCGCATCCGGTCCGGACGGCACACACGGCAATTACCGGTTTACTGGACTTTAACATGGTATGTTTGGGGCCCATGACTTTAAAAGCAGCTCCGGCAGCATTTGCAATGGCCGACCGTTCCATCACGTAATCATAGGGCACGTCCGAGTACGAAAATACCACTTCGTCCACATCGAATTTTTTTATCAGTTCGGGCAATTGTTCTTCCGGGTAAATATCAATCCCATTGGGATATAATTTTCCCGCCAGTTCGGCTGGGTATTTTCGTCCTTCAATGTTGGGAATCTGGGTTGCGGTAAACGCCACCACCTCATACTGCTCATTATCCCGGTACACCATGTTAAAATTGTGGAAATCCCTCCCGGCGGCCCCCATAATCAAGACACGTGTTCGCTTCATGGGTATATTCCTCCTTGGTTAAGTGAATTAAAATGTTGTTCGCAGATTGGGTTAAATGAAGTACAATGCACGGCATGCGGTTAACTGAAACCGTACCACTGCTGGCAGGCAACCAAATAAATTTCGGTTACTGAAAGCACCATGTGTTTTCCCGTTCCGTTGGATTCCAATATAATAATTTTTCGCTAACATTGCAGGGGTTTGAATAATTTTACTCCCCTGCGGAATAGTTCTTTCCGATAAAAAATTTTTCACCTTAAGAAGTTCTCAAACTTCCGATAATGGACATCGGGGTAACTCAAGTAAAAACAATAATCATTCAGGGGTAGGCATGACATTAACCGACATTCAAAAAAGCATCCAGACATTTGGGTTTTCCAAAACTCTATTTGATTTAACCTATAAAGCGGTGAATTCCCTTACTTATGCCCGCATTTTGCAGGGGATGACGGTCACAATGGAAACGCTGGACCCCAAATACCTGAAGGGACCGGAACAATACACCTACCGTATTTTAACCCCGGAACAGGTTACCGAATTTGCCAAGGACCCTACAAACAACCTCCCGGAAGAGTTCTTAGACTATGCCCGAAGCAAAGGCGATGAATGCTTTGCCATTCTGGATGGCGACCGACTGGCTGCCTACGGGTGGTATTCCTGGAAGCCCACCCGCCTCTCCTCCCAATTGACGTTAACCTTTTCCCCGGAATGGGTCTACATGTACCGCGGCTTTACGCACCCGGATTACCGGGGTCAACGGCTGCATGCCATTGGTATGGCAAATGCCCTCCGCCATTATTCCCAGAAGGGCTTTAAGGGGCTAATTTCGTATGTGGAAGTAAACAATTACCGCTCCCTGCGGTCGGTGTATCGCATGGGATATCGGAATTTTGGCAAAGTGTATGTGCTTCAACTGGGACCGCGTTTCTGGATCCACGCGGATAAGGGGTGTGAACCATATGCATTTAACGTGATCCCAACCCCTCACCACCATACGGTTGTGGCATAACGGGTTATTCGTTGGGTTCCAAAAGACGAAGAAACAGCCGGAAATACTCCCACAACATGGGCAACACCTCTACCATGCCATGGTCCGCATGCAGTAAAATAAGCTGCGCCTGTTCATTTTCCCGAAGATACCGGAAACTAGCATCAAAAGGGATCACTTCGTCTTCCAGCCCATGGACAATCCACGCCGGTACATTGCGGGTAAAAGACACTCCATCGTATTTTCGCGCATCTTCAACAAATTCGTAATGCAGCGGTACGGACTTTTGCAAATGATGATGGAACACGTCCAGCACCCCCCGGCGCTGCCATTCGTTCAATGCCTTTTCCCCCATAATCTGTTTGCGGCGGGCATAAAAATCAAAACCGGGGGCCATCACAAAAATGCCCTTCACCGTAGGTACCTGCTCAGCCACCAGGGCAGCCAAAAAACCACCTAGGCTGGATCCCAGCAACACAACAGGGTCATCCGCCTGCTGAATAAGATGGCGCACCACGTCCAGTTGTTTTGAAATGGTCGTGTGGGAAAAATCTCCGGCGTTCAAATCGGGAATGAGTAAGGGAATACCCTCCTCAGCCAATCGTTTTTTAAAATACTGCCCTTTTCGGGTACCAGGGCCAGAGGCGAAGCCGTGTAAATAAATGTACCGCATGTAAGCACTCCTTCCCTCAGGATTCCGTGGTGTCCGAAGGCTCTGTTGTACTTTCCGTTCTGGCATTCAACTGCCGGCGCTCCCGCAAACCATGGACCAGCATCAGCACCCCAATTCCGATTAACAGCACTGGCCAGAATAAATCGGGATTGGCTTCCAAGACAAAAAAGGCAATTGCCAGTACGGTTAAAAACGAACCCGTTCGCAGGTGGCTACTTTCCCGTGGACCTAAAAAATACACGGCCAGAAACCCAAGCCCCGGCACCAGAATAAAAACGGGCCAAAGGGTGTGCATTTCTCCCAAATGGAACGAATACGCTCCCAGAAACAGCAGTCCGTATCCCAGAAGAATTGTTCCCGGAAGCACCAGCCGGTAGTGCGCCCGATTCATAACTGCCACCCCCCAGAAAATCAGCCCCGGAATCACCAGCAACCAGGGCCATACGCCCCGGAATTCAAATGTGATAATCCCGACGTTTTTCAACAAGAAGGCAATACCCAGCAAAATAAGCAAACTTCCCATAACCATCCGGCGAATGGAATCTGTCATTGGTACCTCCAGATTTTGACTTACCTTCTACTACGGAGGGTTTCAAAATAGGTTACTCATCCAGGGGAAGCAATTCTCAATTTAATGCCTGTAAAAATCCTTGCTCCATGGTAAGCGGAACGTCTATATTTCGTTTCGTTCAAAGTGGAAACTCACAGGGTACACGGATGCCCTTTCATTATTCATTAAACACGGTATGTAAGCGATGAAATTTTTATACCTGGATTGTGCCGGCGGTGCCAGCGGCGACATGCTGCTGGGGGCGTTTCTGGATTCTCTGGTTCCACAGGAATACCTGGAAAAAGAACTTCAAAAATTAAAATTAAAACATTACACCTTAACGACCCGGGACGTTGAGCGCCATCATATTCATGCCAAAAAGGTGGACATCACCGTTTCCGACAAGAAACACCCCCATCGCACCCTGGCGGACATTGAAAAGATACTGGACAAAAGCAACCTGTCCGAATTTGTAAAGACCCACAGCAAAGCCATTTTTCGGCGGTTGGCTGAAGCCGAAGCCCAGGTACACCGCAAAACCCCCGATGCGGTGCACTTCCATGAAGTGGGGGCACTGGATGCCATTATTGATATTGTAGGCACGGTAATTTGCATTGAGTATTTAAATCCCGATGCCATTTATTCTTCTCCCTTACCGGTTTCCGAGGGCACGATTCAGGCAGCCCATGGTACACTGCCGGTTCCTGCCCCGGCCACTTTAAACCTCATTCGTGATTTTCCCGTGCATCGGGTGGATGTTACCGGGGAGCTGGTAACCCCCACCGGTGCCGCGCTGGTAACGTATTTTTCGCAGGGGAGAATCCCCGAACGCCTTTCCTTCCGCATTCAGTCCATTGGGTATGGGGCTGGTAGCAAATCGTTTGACGATATCCCCAATTATTTGCGCATCTGGCAGGGCCAATTGGATGTGCAAAGCATTAAGGAGATTGCCCTTCAGATTGAAACCAACATTGATGATTTGAACCCGGAGGTGTACCCCTATCTGGCGGAGCAACTGTACCAGGCCGGTGCCCAGGATGTGAGTTTTTATCCCGCCATCATGAAAAAAGGGCGCCCTGGTGTGCTGGTTACCATTATTGCTCAGCCGCCGCTCCTTACCTCTTTGAAGGAAATTCTCTTTCGGGAAACGACCACGATTGGATTGCGATTCCACTACATTTTCCGGGAAAAACTGGACCGGGAGTTTGTGACGGTTGAAACCGAATGGGGTGCCGTGAAGGCGAAAAAAGTCACCATTGACGGCGAAACGCGCATTTACCCGGAATTTGAAGAGTGCAAACGCATTGCCCGCATTTCCGGCAAACCCTTAATTGAAATTCAACAGCAGATACTCCAGATTTTTCACCAAACCCATTCCCGGTCCAATGATTGAATCCACCCAAATTATTGCCGGTAAAAATCCGGTTATCGAGGCGCTGCAACAGGGTACACCGGTGGAAAAAATTTACGTCGCCCACGGACATCAGGATGGTAAAATCCGGCAGATTTACAAATTGGCCCGTCGCGCCGGAATTCCCATTGTAACTGCCGACCAACGCAAGCTCAAGCAACTGGCACCCCGTGTTGCCCACCAGGGGGTGGTGGCCATTGTGTCACCCATTGAATTGCTTTCTCTGGAGTCGCTTCTGGAACAGGCCAGAAAGCAAAGCAGTCCTCATTTCCTTGCCCTTCTGGACCGCATTCAGGACCCCCAGAATCTGGGAGCCATTATTCGCAGTGCGGAGGTGCTTGGCGCTGCCGGGTTAATCATCCCCTCCCGGGATGCAGCCCCCATTACTGCAACAGTCATTAAAACTTCGGCCGGGGCTATTTTTCACCTGCCTATTGCACGGGTGAACAATCTGGCCCAGGCGGTGCGCCAATTAAAAGAGGCCGGTTACTGGATTTACGGCTCACAGATGCACGCCGAATCCCTGCTATGGGAAGTGGATTTTCGGCGCAACTGTGCCATTCTTATTGGCAATGAAGCGCAAGGCATCCGCCCGGCGCTTTTAAATGCATGTGACGTGGTCTTTTCCATTCCCCAGAAAGGCAAAACCGAATCCCTGAACGCCAGTGTGGCGGCAGGGATAATCTTCACGGAATTCCTTCGCCAGAACCGGTCTGCGTAATCCCCAGTTTGCACAAAATACAAACTCATTGGAATTTCCCGCCCCCAACACTAAATTTGTAAAAAATACAAACGCAAAGGGATTACGGATGGGATATCTGGAAGAATTTCAACGCTTGGTTCACATTATGAAAGAACTCCGGCAGAAATGCCCCTGGGACCGCAAACAAACCCCCCAGTCGTTGCGCCAGTACATTCTGGAAGAAGCCTACGAAACCGTGGAAGCCATTGACAACGAAGACTGGAATGAATTAAAGAAAGAGCTGGGGGATTTGCTGCTGCAGATTGTGTTTCAGGCGGAAATTGCCGAGGAAAACAAACGTTTTGTGCTGGAAGACGTTATCCGCCATATCAACGAAAAATTAATTGAACGGCATCCGCATGTTTTTGGGGACGTCCGGGTAAACACAGCCGAAGAGGTTAAGGACAATTGGGAGCAAATAAAATACAAAACCGAAAACCGCACATCGGTGCTGCAGGGTGTTCCCCGCCATTTGTGCGCCTTATTGCGGGCCCAACGCATTCAGGATAAAGCATCCCATGTGGGTTTCGATTGGGAGAATCCCCGCCAGGTGCTGGAAAAGGTGAAAGAGGAAATTACAGAACTGGAACATGCCGTGGAGCAGAAAAACACGGAACAGGCCGAGGAAGAAATCGGCGACTTGCTTTTTTCACTGGTTAATTTAAGTCGCTTCTTAAAAATCAATGCCGAAGACGCCCTGCGAAAAACAACCAACAAATTTATTGCCCGCTTTCAGTATATTGAAGAGCGGCTGGCGGCGCAAAAGAAGGACATTCATCAGGTTAGTCTTGAAGAAATGGATGCCCTGTGGGATGAAGCCAAAAAGCGCGGGATGTAAATGGTAACCTGGGGCACGGTGACACAGTTTGGCCTTGCGGCAGGGGGTGTTATTTCCCTGATTACGCTCTGGTTACTCATTCACCAGAAGCGTTTCAGCATCTTTACATCACTTTTCGCCTACTTAAACGCCCTGTTTTTTATTGAAATTATGGCTACAGTCATTACTGCCTCAACGCCGAAGACCAGTGCGGTGGTCATCGCCCATGGCATCCGTGTTATTACTGCCCTGTATATCCCGGCAATTCTTTTTTCCCTAATTTTCAACCGCTTTGATTCTACATTCTCAAAAAAACACATCGCCGTTACTGTGGCGGTATGGGGCAGTGCCACGTTGCTGGCCCTGCCGCTTGTGAACGGCACCTATTTTTCCCACCCAATCCCTCTGGAGCATTTTTCGTTACCGGAATATTCATCGTATTATTGGCTTATAATTGCCTATCTGGGGATGGTATTTTTCTTCTCCGCTCTCCTGTTATACCGGGGCTCCCATCTTCTTTCCCCGGCGGATCGTCGCCTTGCGGTTACGGTACTGTTTCCTTTTACAATTGGATTTTACACCGTTGTTCACATCCTCCCGGTTTGGGGTATATTTCACCCGGTATTTCTGCTGCTCTACCCCACAGGCGCGCTGATCATCTTCTACAGCATGCTTCACTTTCGGTTGCTGGAATCATCGCCGCGGGTTCAATTTGTTCTTCCCTTCTTGCTTCTTTTTACCATTCTGCTGGCCATTTTTTACATCGTGGTTCCCCCTGTTCCGGACTATGTTGTGCATTTTGCCATTGTGGTATTCACTGCACTGACCATCATCACCGGCACGGAATTCACCTTAATCATACATCGTCAATCTACGGAATCCCAGGCCGCGGCACATCAGACGCTGGAGAAACAACTGGCCACGTTTTCGGAAAAAATTACCACCTACCTGGAACCGGAAAAATTCTGGGAATACGTTGGCCACTTTTGCCATTCGACGTTCGGATACAACCGCTGCGCCATTGTCACCTTTCAATACGACGTGCAGCCCTATAGAATTGCCTTCATTAGCGGATTTGAAACGGACCGTTTTCAATCCATGTTAACCGGCAATCCTTCCGTTATTCTGGACGAACTGGAACGCCAACGGCAAATTCTGAGCGTTCAACAATATCCGCCGGGTTCGGTGTTGCATGATGCCTTAACCCGCATGGGAATTGAAATCATTGTGCCCATTTTTGAAGACAGAAGTTTGGCAGGTATCATTTTCCTGGGCGGTGAAGGCCACTCCCCGGCCGATATCAAATCCATGCAGCACCGGTTGTCGTTATTTGCCAACCATGTGGCAATTGCTTACAAAAATTTAAAGATTATCCGCCAGACAATGCAGGCCCAAAAAATGGCCGAAATCGGGATGCTGGCCTCCCAGCTGGCCCACGATTTCCAATCCTTTATTTCCCTGGTAAAGCTGGAAAATGCGGATAATTCCCGCCTTGCGGAACATGCCCAGTACATGGAAAAACTGGTCAGCGATTTGCTGCAATTTGTCCGGCCACAGGAATTGCGCTTAACCCCGGTGAACATCAACGATTTGATTGACATGACACTGGACGTGTTGAACATTCCACCGGACGTCATTCTTGAAAAACATTACGCGGAGGAACTACCGGAGGTGAAGGTGGACATTAGTGAAATGCGGCGCGTGTTTATGAACCTGCTGGAAAACAGCCTTCGGGCAATGCAGAATTCCAGCCACAAACGGATTAAAATTACCACCCGGCGGCTGCGACCCATCTCCCGGTTTCAACTCTCCCCCTGGTTGTACATCGAAATTCTGGACGAAGGGGAAGGCATTCCGGAAGAATATCTGGACAAAATTTTTGATCCGTTTTTTACCACGTACAAACATCGGGGCGGCAACGGACTGGGGCTGGCCATTGTTAAGCAAATTGTAACCCGGCATCAGGGATACATTGACGTTGCCAGCCGTCCCGGTAAGGGAACTATTTTTAGCATTCGAATACCGTTCTTACTGCATTAAATCATTGAGGGAGGTCCCATGAAACCCAACAATAAAGTACTCATTATTGAAGACAATGTCGCGTGGGGGGAAAGCTACAAAAAATGGATTGGGGACCAATATCAGGTAAAACTGGCCTTCAACAAAAGCGAAGCCCTGCAACAACTGGAAAATTTTGACCCGGACCTGGTCATTCTGGATTTGGGCTTGCCCCAGATTAAAGATGGATTTGAAATTCTGGATACCATCATCCGGCAGGGGAAGGATACCCAGATTATTGTGGTGACATCCTTTAAAGACCATCATTATGCGCTGGAGGCCCAACGCCGCGGTGCCTATGCCTATTTTTCCAAAGGGGAAAATATTGAAGAAGAACTTCCGTATCTGGTCAAACAGGCCATGAAGATGCAGCGCCTGGAGCGCGAAAACAAAGAACTTCGCTCCAAATTACACTCCAACATTCGGTTTGACAACATCGTGGCCGTTTCCCGCCAAATGCAGGAAATTCTGTCCTTTATCGAACAAATCAAAAACAGCAAAGAACCCATTTTAATTACCGGTGAATCCGGGGTGGGTAAAGAGGTAATTGCCCGGCACATATTTGAAAGCAGCGACAATTACCGCAATAATTTTGTGGCCATCAATTGCGCTGCTCTTCCTCCCAACCTGCTGGAAAGTGAATTGTTTGGTTATGAGAAAGGGGCTTTTACCGGGGCTGTTCGGTCTACCCGGGGCAAACTGGAATTAGCCCACAACGGAACGTTATTCCTGGATGAAATTGGGGATATGCCGCTGGAATTGCAGAGTAAACTCCTGCGGGTTCTGGAAAGTAAGCGGTTTTATCGCCTGGGTGGTGAGGACGAAATCAGCGTGGATTTCCGCCTGATTTCGGCTACCAATCAACCCCTGGCGGAACTGGTAAAAAATGGCAAATTTCGACAGGATCTGTACTACCGGATTAACGTCATCCCCATTCACATCCCTCCGTTGCGGGAACGCCCGGATGACATCCCGGCCATGATTGAATTCTTCGCACAAAATTTTTGCAGAGAGAATGACCTCCCTTTGCCCAAATTTACCAATCGGGTCATTGCTTTTCTGTCCCACCTGCCCTGGAAAGGCAACGCCCGGGAACTGGAAAACACCATTAAACGCCTTATCCTGATGAACCGTCCCCAGATTGACATCCAGGATCTTCCGCCGGACATCTTGGAGGAATCGGACAATTTTTTGGACCGGGCCCTGGCAGAAGAACTGACCCTGGAAGAAGTATCCCGCATTTACGTAAAAATGGTGTTGGAGCAGAAAGGGGGCAACAAACGCGAAGCCTGTAAAGCCCTGAATATCAATTACCGCACGTTGATGCGGAAACTGCAAGGAAAATGATTGCACAAAATACAATCAGCAACTTGACGATTTTGCATTTTGTACACCCCGTCTGTTAAAATTCCACCCTTAACACAGTAAAAACAGCAACTTAACAACAACATTAATTCAAATTGTTGTTTTTATTATAATTAACAGCGTTTCATTCTGGCACTCCGTTTGTTGTATAGGTTGGTAAAAAACAAGGGGAAGGTTCGGTGGAACAGGGGAACGTATTATTACAGGCAAACATGCTTCTGGAGCAGGTATCTGAAGAAAACGGAGTCCGGTATTATCGGCTTACCATAACCGGAAAAGACAACATTCAGGTAACCCTTACGGATGTTGAACTCCGCAATTTAATGCACCAGGTACCTGACTTTCTGGAAGCCGTAATCGAAACCCAGGTACTAATTGAAAAACCCAAAACACGGAGGGGTAAGCGCAATGAAAGTATTGATATTGGAAACCACTAAAGACCGGGCCAAATTGATTCAGGATTTACTGACCAATTACCGGTACAAAATTCAGGTAGCCATTGAGGGGGAAAATGTTATTAACAAAATCCGGGAAGAGAAACCGGCATTAATTATCCTGAACGCCAATCTCCGCCCTTTTTCCGGGATTGGAATACTGGAAAAAATTAAAAGCGACCCGCGCTACAAAAAAATCCCGGTTATCCTGATTTCGAATTTCGATTCCAGCGAAATGGCCAACAAGGTCAAAGAATATCCCAACGTAGACCTGTTAAAGGAGCCGTTTAAAATTAAAAATTTCCGCCACATGGTAGAACGGTGGATTAATTTCCGCAGCCTGTATGTAAACTAATCGGTGGAAGGATTTTCGGAATCCGGTGCAGGGGTATGCTGAAACCCAAATCCCTGAAACAGAAAGCGGTTCAACAACGGTGAAAACTTGCTCCACCCCCGCCGGGGATCCACATCACTGTGTAAAATGCGGTCCACGGCATTCATTTTTTTATCCATGTCATTCAGTAACCACAGGGCAATAGCCTCCCGGGTTTGCGGAAGCACCGGTGCCCCGTCTGCGTGTTGGCCGGGATGGCTTATCACCAGATGCAGTAACGCGGTCCGGTACTCCCGGGGAAAATCCGGCAGCTCCGCCATTAACCGGGTGAGGTACGCACTGCCTAACACCACATGCCCGATTAAGCGCCCTTCAGTATTGTAATCAATAAATCCCCGGGAATATTCAAAGCACCACAGTTTGCCAATATCATGAAAAATAATGCCGGTTTTTAACAATTGGTCATCCATATCCGGGTATAACGCTACCAGGCTTTCGGCCAGTTGCAACATACCCACCACATGGTGAAGCAGACCACCCAGATACACATGGTGCCACAATTTCCCGGCCGGTACCTGATAAAATCGCCGCCGAACCGCATCGTTGCTGAAGGCCCGTTCCAGCAAGGATTGCCACACCGAATGGTCAATTGTGTTCAGGTAGTGTTCGAATGTTTCAATCAAATGCTCCATATTGCCGGGATACCGGGGTAAAAATTCCAGGTATTCCTCTCCGGTCGTTGCTTTCACCATCGTTATGGCATGAATTTTCAATTCCCGCCGATCCTGAAAAATGTACGGCGTACACTCCAATTCCAAGATGGTTCCCGGCACCAGACGTTGCTGCCACTTCTCAAATTTCTCCCACAACCGGGCTTTTAACCGGCCACTAAAATCGCCAACTTCCAGTTCCAGATAAGGCTTTCCCTGAGTAGTGTACTTCAGGCACACATCCCGTACAACACAACGGGCGGTAAACCGCTTATCCAGCGGTGCCTGTTTAATTCCAATTTTATTTGCAGAAACCATCGGTTTTGTATTTAATTATTTTTTTAACATGAACAAAGGCAGGTATATGAAGATAGGGATTATTTCAGACACACACAACAGGTTAAACCCGAAAATTCTGGATATTTTTCAAAATATTCCGGTGATTATTCATGCCGGTGATGTCGGTAGTGCCATGATCCTGCACCGTCTGAAATCAATTCCCGGCGTGGAAACCGTGTATGCCGTGCTGGGTAATACGGATGACCCCTGGGAACTTTCCGGGGTACCAATTGAACTGGAGCTGTCGTTCGATTCTCACAACATTCTGGTCCGCCACATTTTAACCTCCCCCCAATCCTTTTTAACAGAACGCCGAAAAGCGAAAAAAGAAATGCCCGAAATTGTTATTTTCGGGCATACTCACGAACCGTATTTTAAGAAAATTGACGATGTTTATTTTTTAAATCCGGGCAGTGCCACCTCCCCGCGCCACGTCCAATATCCTTCAGTTGCTATCCTTACATTAACCTCTACTGCTCCGGACGTGGATTTCGTGGAGCTGGGTCCTTAACTCCACGCTTCCTTTTCGTTGCATTTGCAAACTTTCAAATTCTGGGTCAAATATTTGTAGCTACCGGTTTTTTCGGATTTGTACGTGGTGACCTTCTTCAAAAACAGATATTTTTCCCCGCACACCGGGCATGTGGGGATATCTGTTTTCATCATCTTTTGTGCGAACGACACTTTTTTTGCCATGACCTGCTCCTAAAAATTTTTACACATATATTTTAATTTTCTCATTCTCATCGGTAGCCGCCTGAGTCACTACCTGTTCTGCTTTTACCATAATGTCCAGCGGGTCATTTCCTGCAGTGGGGAACTCCACCAATCCCCACGACTGCTGCACCCCTGGAATTTCTCCACCACACCAAACAGCTTTAACGGATATTTCCTTTTCCAGCTGTTCAATGTGGTCCATTACCTGGCGGCTGTTGCGATCCACCCAAAGCACCGCAAACAACCCGCCCGAAAGCCGGTAAATATAATTCATTTTCCCAAGATAAGGCAAGATGAAAGACAAATATTCCTTCAGAAATTGATCTTGAAGGACCTCGGGCAATTGCTCGATGTTCGGTTCCAGAAGCTGCAAGTAGGCCAGCGTGGATACTCCCTTCCGTTCCTTCATCCGAATCAGTTCCTTCTCCAGATGTTCCTTAAACGCGGTAAAATTGCCCAGCCCCGTCTGGAGATCGTATTTACTGGTTCGCACCCATTGCTCAATAAGGCGTTGTTTTTCAATAAATACCCCCACCATGGCACCAATGCCTTTTAACACTTCCCGGGTTTGTTCGCTAAAATGATTTGGTGCAAAACTTTCCAGAATGGTTACGACTGCATCTTCCCCATTAAAAATAAACGGTACGCCTACCAGCGACCGGTACTCTCTGGCAGGGGGTTCATTTTCCATGAAACGGGGGATGTAATTTTCCTTAACGCTGAAATCGTCCACCAGTAAATCTTTTCCATTGCGAATTAACCATCCTACCAGTCCTTCCGTCAAACTGAACTCCGCTTCCGGCAATATTCCCCGAAAATCCCCGGCGGTAAACACAACCATTCCCGTTTCTGGACCCACCCGCCTGGCAAATGCCACCCGGTCCGCACCAAAATATTTTTTAAATGCCCCGGCTAAAAATTCCCACAGGTGTTCCAGGGTCTTTACATGAAGCAGCCCACGGGCAAAGTCAATATACACGGTATTTTCCCAGGACTGTTGCTCATATTGGAACATGCGACTGCTTTGCTGCAGCTCCAGTTCCAGAAGCCGGGCGTAATGCTGAAGTAAATCCACATCATCCGGGCCAAATGCCCCCTCACTGGCGGACGCCACAAACAACACCCCAATGGGTTTCCCCTGATATTCAACCGGAACGCCGGCAAACGATTGGACCGCTGGTGCCTGCGCCGGATGCGGGGGAATCAATTGATCGATTCTGCCGCTCAACTGATTTTCAATTAACGGCTCCTTTTGTTTAAACACCAATCCGGGCAACGTTGCTTCTCCGGCAAACTGTTTCTGCTGAGGCGCATGGCCATCCTGATGCAGAAAGTAACGGATGTGAAAGGTGTGCTTACCGGGATTTACCAGCAGAAAGGCGGCTTCATCTGCCACCAGCGTATTCAAAATGATGGGGAAAAGGGCATGAAGAAATTGCTGGTAATATTCCTGGGATACGTGTTCTTCCGGGCCATCATTGGGGTCCGACACCAGTTCTACTTCCAGCTGTTCCGGCTCTTCCGCCGGTTCCGCAGAGTCCGGTGCGCTAAGGACCTCCTTTTTTGTCAGGAAAAAGAAAGTTCCCCCAATGGCTGCCAGAATAACACCAACCTTAATAATAACAAAAAGGGTAGAATTTGGAAGGAAGGAGAGCACTGCCAATGCAATAAATACGGCCCCTGCCACCCCCCACAGCGTTGAACGTTCCTCAAGCATACTACTCACAAATTCCCGTTTGGCCGTTTTTAATCACCCACCAGTTGCACAGGCCGTCCTGCTGTTCGGGGCACTGTGGCGTTATTTTTGGTGGAATCCAGTTGCGTTTCCGTCGGAGATGTCAGTGCTTTGGCGGGTGCAGCCGTGGCACCGGGAATTCCTGTCGGTGCGGCAACGGATTGCCGGATTGACGTCCGAAACTCGGTATTACCGGACTGCGCGGTATTGGGTTGCGGTGGGGATAACAACAGTACACCCAGAATTACAATTGATGCCACCGCTGAACCTATGGCTGGTATTTTCCAATTGTGTTTTAAGTTCAGTAACGGTCCCATCCATGGTGAGGTATTGTTTAACTGCGCAATCCTGTCCTGAAGTTGGCGTTCAAAATGGGATGAGGTGGTAATTGGGGGAAGAGATTGAAGCGAACGGCGAATAATTTTAATCTGATAAATGGCTTCGCTGCAATCGGTACATACAGCGAGATGTGCTTCCAATGCCTGCCGTTCTTCTGAGAGCAATTCACCTTCAATGTAGCTGGAAAAATGAACCCGGAACTTGTCGCATTCTTGCATAGGCAATCCTCATATTTTTGATTCCTCTTTACTCTTTTCTTCGTTCTCGAACAAAAATTTTAAATCTTCCTGCAATTTCAAACGTCCACGGTTCACCCGCGATTTCACGGTACCCAGGGGAATGTTCAATATCTGGCTAATTTCTTCATATGAAAACCCCTGCACATCCCGCAATAAAATCACCTCTTTAAATTTCGGCGGTAACTTTTCAATCGCCTTCTGAATAATATCATCTTTTATGGTTCCATCCACTTCCAGTTCCGGATTCTTATCTTCGTCTGGAATTTCATAATCTTTTTCTTCATTCATAAAATTACTAACGCTGAAAAGCTTTCTTCGTTTCCGTTTCCGCAATTCTGTTTTAGCTAAATTCCCTGCAATGGTGTAAATCCAGGTCGAAAACTTGGCAATTTCCTTATAGTAATGTTTATTTTTATAAACCCTCAAAAATGTTTCCTGAACAATATCTTCGGCATCGTTGCGGTTTCCCACAAAACGATAAACGAAGTTCAACAATTGGTCTTTATAGCGATGAACCAGAATGTCAAATGCCTGCTGATCACCCTGCTGGAAACGTGCAATAAGTTCTTCATCCGTTACCTTTTGGGGTTTATTGTTCTTTTTTTTACCTGTCATATTAAAGTCGAATGTTTTACTGTTTGCAAGGTTTTGAGTTCCCGTTATATTAAATCAAATTTATTAACCGGCCCAGCAAAATGTCAAGCAATAACTCAGGGGCCATCTGAGAGGATTTTAGTGCACCGTCCGTATCTTTTACGATCCGGAGGGCATCCTGCAATTCCTTCCATTTCCAGCGGCTGGCCTGATGGCGGTATTCCTGATAATGGCGGGAATAAAGCCCCAGCGCTTTTTGAACTTCCCGTTCAGTGTAGGTTTTGTCCAGGGCATATCCCTTAATTTTCCACATCAACAGCAGGGTGCGCTGGATGTGGAAAAGAATGGAAAAGGGACTTTCCCCCCGTTCAATTAGCTGATGCAAATAGTTGAACGCCATTTTTTTATTTTTCTCACCCAGAGCACGGGTAAAATCGAACACCGTTTTGGTGGGGCGCTGGCGGACAAAATCCTCTACATCCTGAACCCGAATCGTTTCCTGCTGTTCGTAATAGTTGAATAACTGAACCAATTCCAGCCGAATATCCTGCAACTGATTTCCCACGTAAAACAAAAAGGTCTTTACCGCTTCCGGTTCAATGGTTTTGCCTTTTTTCTTGGCTTCCTGAAGAATCAGCCGTTCCAGGGCGCTGGAATCCAGGGTGCTGATCTCCACAACGGAAATAAGCGATTGGATTTTTTGAACAAACCGGGGCAACACCGCATCGCGAACCTGTAAAATCAGCAAAACATCCGGATTGGGTTGTTTTAAATAGGCAAGCAGCGGGTCCAGTTTTTTGGACTTTACTGCCTGAAAATCCCGATATTCCACCACCTTTTTTTCACTGAACAGACTACCCCCGCCCCAGAGAGGTACCAGAGCCTGCAAAGGGGTTTCCGTTGCGTAACGGATAAAATAATTTATTTCTTTTTCCGGGGTGCCCAGGAAAGCCTCCACCAGTTCGCGCGTCACATCATCAATCAGGGCGGTTTCCTCCCCGTAAATTAAATACGCTGGCTGCAGTTGCTTTTCCTGCAGGGCTTTTTTTAATGCGGTGTAGTTGAGCAATGCGTTCATTTTACCTTTTCACTTTTCCAGGCTTTGCGTAAAAAATAGATAAAACCGCCCCAGATGATTGTCAATTCAATGACCATCACAATAATGCTAAATGTTTCCATTTTCCCCCTTTATCCACTTTGCTAACTTTGCATTCATGAATAGCAATGTACCGATTAAAATACCCCATTGCAAAAGGCAGGTCCCCAGACTGAACGGGATAAACGGGTTCCACCAATCCTGCGGATACCATTGCACGGATTGAATAAACCACCAGCCCAGTAAAACAACCACTTCCACCGGAATCAAAAATTTCATTAAATAATCAAACCAGCGCCCCACCTGAATGTCATTGGTTGGAATTGCCAAAAAGGTTTCCCGAAAGCGGGTTACGCCATAATGAAGGACTGCAAATGTAAAAAATCCACCACTAATGATTAAGCCCAGCCCCCAAACCCAATCCTGGTTATCAAATACCTTCAGGGACAGGGCGGAAGGGGCTCCCAGAATGGCGGTTAGTCCGGCGGTCACCATCAACGCCCGTTTTCGGGTCAGGCCAAAATCCATGAACACCCGCGTGCTTAATTCGAACATGGCAATCAATGAACTTAAGGCGGCAAAAAACAATCCAAGGAAAAATACCGATTGAAAAATAACCGCGCCTTTCAGGGTGGAAAACAATTGCGGAATGGCAATAAAGCTTAACCCCTGATTTCCCTGTTGCAGGGCGTTGAGCGCGTCTTCCGGTGAGGGGCTTAACGAAAACACCGATGGAATAATCGCCAACCCGGCCAACAGGGAGGCAGAATTGTTCCCAAACCCGGCGATGAACGCATTGAGGGTGGTATCTTCTTTTTCCCGCATGTAAACCGCATAGGTTAATACCAATCCCCACCCCGCACCGGTGGACCATGCCGATTGCGACAACCCTTCAAGCCACACTCTGTAATTAAACAGAGAGGCGGACTTAAACCCGAACAGGTAGTCCAGGCCCAGATTGGCATTGGGCAACGTCAACGCCCGCACAACGCCAATAATCAACAGAATAAGTAACGATGGCAGCAAAATTCGGTTCGCCCGTTCAATGCCGTTTACCACTCCCTGAACAATGACCAGTGACGCAATGGTCAAGGCAATAAAATGGTAGAGCAAGGGCTGATAACTGCTCTGGGTAAATTGATTCCAGAATGCCGCCGGTTCTGTGGAGATCAGCGTTCCCTGAACGGCTGCCACAAAGTACCGCAGTGCCCATCCCGTTACCACGGAATAATAGAACATGATGCCCATGGTACAGAATGCAACAAAGGCCCCCATCCATGTGTATTTTTTGCCCACAAAATCAGCAAAAGCGCCAATAGGCCCCTTCCGGGTGGTTTTACCCATGGAAAACTCCACCATGATCAGGGGAATGGACCATAATATCAGAAACAACGTCCAGGGGATGAGAAATGCACCACCGTATTGCCCCGCCAACCGCGGAAATCGCCAGATATTTCCCGCTCCCACCGCCATTCCCAGCGTGGAGAGCAACAACATCCATCGGGAAGAGAAAACTTCTTTCCGTTCCATTAGCGCCTCATTGTGAATTTTCGTTGCGAATTTTAACTATTTCCGTCCGTATTCCAAAACCAATATCTAAAATGAAGCACGGGCTTTGCGGTGCAAATGCCAGAAAGCACCAGCCGAAATCAATTGCAAGACCACCACTACGCTGAGCATTACCGCCAGTTGCATTTCGTACAACCAGCCAATTAGGGTACTACCGGCAAACCAGGCCAGACCAAAGATGCCGTTAAACAGACCGAATGCTGTTCCCCGCCGTTCCGCGGGCACCAGATCGCTGACAACCGCTTTTAAAATGGATTCCCGGGCACCCATGGCAACCCCCCACAGCACAATACCGGCTACCACCCACTGCGCAGAAAAACCAAACAAAAACAACGGGGCAACGGCACTAAACAACGCAGCAAACGCCATTACCTGAATACCAGAACGGTCGTACCACCGCCCCAGCCCAAGGGCCGCCACTGCATCCACCCCCATGGCAACCGCGTAAACAACCGGAATCCAGGCATCCGCAATGACCGCACTGGCTTTCAGGTGATACGCAACCAAGGGAAAATCCACAAACCCGGCCCCTAAAAACACCGCCGCGAACAGAAATTGCTTAAACGTAAACGGCAATTGATTGTCAGTCGGCGAAACGTTCTGCGTTTCAAACTCCTGGGGACGGGGAAAGAGTACCCGACCCACCACCAGCAGACTAAACGCAATGAGGGCCGGGATCAGCAACACAGCGTATCCCTGGCGGTAGGTATCATGCACAAACAAAATCCCCGCAAGCAGTAAAGGCCCGGCAACGGCGCCAATCTGGTCCATGGCTTCGTGCAGTCCAAACCCCCATCCGCTTCCCACGCTTCGGGTTGCTCCGGAAAGGAGCACATCCCGCGCCGGGGTGCGAATGGCTTTTCCCAACCGTTCGGCGATCACCAGAGCCACAGCAACTTCCCACTGCCCGGCCAATGCCAACAGGGGTACTGCAAATAAATTCAAGGCATACCCAAAAAAGGTAAATCCCCAATACCAGCGGGTTTTGTCGCTCCAATAGCCAAACAGCATCCGCAGGGTAACGGAAACAAACTCCCCAAAGCCGGCCACCATGCTGACTACCAGTCCGGAGGCTCCCAGAATTTGCAAGAACGGTCCAATGGTGCTACGGGCGCCTTCGTAGGTCATATCCGCAAACAGACTTACCAGCCCCATCAAAATAATAAAATAATACGGAGATGATTTTTTTACCGCCATCCGCTGCCTCCTCTGTAAGCCGTACCCGCAAGTTACAAAACCCCGGCCATTTCCCCAAGATGCCCGGGAATTTCCGGGAGCATTAAAACATTTTTTCATTGCACGATAATATGTGAGAATTATATTTGAACGCTTAGACAAAACCCAGGATACCATGGAAAAATCGCGTTTAAACCGCTGGCTGACGCAGCTTTCCGACACGCTGGACCAAACGTTTTTTCGGTTCCGCTCTACCGAGCACACCTTTATGGTCATTATGGCTATCATTATTGGTATTGTGGGCGGCTTTGGCGCGGTTGGTATCCAGTTCCTGATTAAGGTGTTTGTAAAACTGTTCTGGAACACCTGGGAATTTTCCATCGAATACGCCCGAACAGTTCCGCTGTACGTCAAAATCGGTGCTCCTGCCGCCGGCGGTGTAATCGTGGGGTTTATCGTGCACTATTTTGCGCAGGAAGCCAAAGGGCACGGGGTTCCGGAAGTAATGGAAGCAATTGCCCTCCGCAACGGGGTCATTCGGCCGCGGGTGGTGATTGCCAAATTGCTGGCCTCCTCTGCTTACATTGGCTCCGGGGGTTCCGTAGGACGGGAAGGTCCCGTTATCCAAATCGGGTCTTCCGTGGGTTCTACCGTGGGACAATTGCTACGGGTGAATCCCAAGCGGATGAAAATTTTTGTGGCCTGCGGGGCCGCAGCAGGCATTGCCGCTGCATTTAACGCCCCGGTTGCCGGCGCATTGTTCAGTGTGGAAGTCATTCTGGGGGATTTTGGCGTTGCCCAGTTTAGCCCCATCGTTATTTCTTCCGTGATGGCAACCGTGGTTTCCCGCCATTTTCTGGGGGATTTTCCCGCTTTTGAAGTTCCGGCCTACGAACTGGGTTCCCCCATGGAACTGGCCTTTTACATTGGATTGGGCCTCATTGCCGGTTTAATCTCCTTACTGTACATCAACACCCTGTATAAATTTGAAGACCTGTTTGATGAATGGTCCATTCATCCGGTGCTGAAACCCATCATCGGTGGCCTCATTGTGGGCGTACTGGGGGTATTTGTTCCCCATATTTACGGCGTCGGGTATAACACCATGAACCATGCCCTGCACGGGCAGTTATTGCTGGGCACCATGGTTGGCTTGATTTTTCTGAAAATATTTGCCACGTCGATTAGTTTGGGTTCCGGTGGTTCCGGTGGTGTATTTGCCCCGTCGCTCTTTATTGGTACCATGACCGGCGGCGCATTTGGGATTATCGTCAACCAACTGGTGCCGTTTGCATCTTCCCCCGGTGCGTATGCTCTTGTGGGAATGGGCGCCGTGGTTGCCAGTGCCACCCATGCCCCCATTACGGCCATTTTAATCATTTTCGAAATGACCAACGATTACAAATTAATTCTCCCGCTGATGATTTCCAGCGTCATTGCCACCCTTCTTACGACCAAACTGAAACGGGAATCCATTTACACCCTCAAATTAATCCGCCGTGGTATCGACTTGTTTCGCGGCCGGGAAATCAATTTACTGCGCTCCATTCCCGTCCGGGAAGTAATGCGTACCGACCCGGTAGTTATTCCGGCCAATACCAGCTTCAAAAAGCTCATGCAATTACTGGTTCACAGTGACCACACCCAGTTTTACGTGCTGGATTTCAACAACAATTTTGAGGGTTCCGTATCCCTCCACGAAGCGCGAAAAGCCCTGCTGGACGAGGAATATGTAGCGGATTTGTTAATTGCTCACGACCTGGTCAATCCCAACGTCCCCCGGCTGCGGCCATCCGACACGCTGGATGAAGTAATGAAAATTTTTGGCCAGGTGGATGCCGAAGAGCTGCCGGTAGTGGACGAAACAGACCCCGGGAAAGTCATTGGTACCGTATTTTACAAGGACGTCATCGAAGCCTACAACCGGGAAGTGGTGAAACGGAATCTGGTGGAAGAGATGAGCTCATCCATCAAATTGCTGGAAAAACATCACCAGATTCCTTTTCTGGATGGCTACGCCATGGCAGAAATTCCCGTGCCCCTCAGTTTTGTGGGAAAAACCTTGCGCGATTTGAACATTCGGGCCCGGTTTGGCGTTAACGTCATCATGATAAAACGACAACAGGATGGTCAGGAACCCACGGAAATTATGCCCTCACCGGATGAAACCATTCAGGCCGGTGATGTTTTAATTGCGGTAGGGCCGGAAAAAGATCTTGAGGTGCTACGACACTTATGAGCATTTTAAAAACATTCAACATTCGGGACGGACGACAACGCAAGCAAACCATTGAGGTTCTGTACGAAGACGACCACCTGGTCGCAGTAAATAAACCCGCGGGCTTACGGGTTATCCCCGATAGTTTTAACGCAGCGCTCCCCAATTTATTAACCATGCTGGAATCCCGCTACCGGAAAGCGCTTGGGCAGGAAGGACAGCAACTGTGGGTGGTACACCGCATCGATATGCACACCAGTGGCGTAGTTATTTTTGCCCGCACCCCGGAAATGCACCGGCATTTAAACCGGATGTTTGAACACGGCGAGGTGCACAAAACATACTGGGCCGTTGTCCGGGGCTACGTTCAACCGCGGGAGGGACGCATTGACTTTCCCATGGCACCGCACCCGTCCCGCAGCCGCATGATGATTATTTCCGAAAAAGGTAAACCGGCCCGCACGGACTACCGGGTGCTGGAGGAATTTGAACATTTTACCCTGGTGGAAGTGTATCCCCGTACCGGCCGCACCCATCAGATTCGGGTGCACTTTCAGGCCATAGGAAATCCCCTGGCCATTGACCCCATTTACGCCAAAACGCTCAGCATCGACATTTCCAATTTAAAACGGGATGTGGTTCGCAAACGGCATTCCCTGGACGAAACACCACCGGCTTTAATGCAACGGCTTACGCTTCACGCTTTGCGCCTTTCCTTTACTCACCCGCTAACCGGAAAATCGTTTGAAGTGGAGGCAGCGCTTCCCAAAGATTTTCGGGCATTGCTTTCCGCCCTGCGGAAGTGGGATAAGCGGAAATCCCCCACGGAGTCTCCATCACTACCTGACTCTCAATAACCCAACCCAGGCACCCCAAGAACTTTCAATTCCCCTTTTATTTTCTTCTAAAAATTGTGTATTTTTGGCGCTAAAAATGTAGTGAGGGTTAAAATGTTTACTGTAGCTGTGGTTGGCGCCACGGGTCTGGTGGGGCAAAAAATGTTAAAAGTCCTGGAGGAACGAAATTTCCCCGTCAAACGGTTGATTCCCATTGCATCCCGTCAATCCGCCGGGGAAAAAATTCGTTTTCGGGGAGAAGAACTTACGGTTCAGCCGCTCTCCGAAACGGTATTCGACGGTGTTGATTATGCCCTGTTTTCCGCAGGGGCCGCTATTAGCCGGGAATTTGCCCCAAAGGCAGTGGCCCAAGGCGTGACCGTTATCGATAATTCCAGTGCGTGGCGAATGGACCCAAAGGTGCCATTGATTGTCCCGGAAGTAAATCCCCATGCCGTTTCCGCCGAAGACCGGCTCATTGCCAATCCCAATTGCTCTACCATTCAGATGGTAGTGGCCTTAAAGCCCCTACATGATCGGTTTCGGATTAAACGAATTGTGGTAGCAACCTATCAGGCAGTAACAGGAAGCGGCAAGCAGGCCGTCCAGCAATTGCATGAAGAATTGACCAGCGGGACTGCCAGCAATCCCTTTTACCCACACCCCATTGCTTTTAATTGTTTGCCGCATATTGATGTGTTTCAGGAAGATGGCTACACCAAAGAAGAACACAAGATGATATTTGAAACCCATAAAATCATGGAAGACGACACCATTGGCGTATCCCCCACCGCGGTCCGGGTTCCCGTACTGGGTGGGCATTCGGAAGCCATTAACGTGGAATTTGCCCACTCCTTTAACCTCAATGAAGTGTACGAAATTCTTCAACAAGCGCCGGGAGTTACGGTGGTGGACAAACCTGCCCAAAACGAATACCCCATGCCGCTGTATGCCGAAGATAAAGATGATGTATTCGTAGGGCGCATCCGGCGGGACCCTTCAATTCGGAATGGCTTGAATTTGTGGGTTGTAAGCGATAACTTGCGCAAAGGTGCGGCAACCAATGCGGTACAAATTGCGGAATTGATGATAACCAAACGGAGCCAATAGATTGCGGAAACCGAAGGCTAAACGTCCCGTGGCCTCCCCCACCTCTGCTCCGGTCATGCCGGGTGCAGAACCAATTTTCATAGACCAGGGTGAAAAGGGCCTACTATTCTTGCACGGTTTTACCGGTTCCCCCTACGAGGGGCGCGATTTTGCGGAATATTTCAAAGAAAAAGGATACACCATCTGGGTTCCCTTACTCCCCGGACACGGGACGCATCCCCGGGATATGGAACACGTTACCTGGGAAGATTGGTACCGCGCCGCCCGCAATCATCTGTTCAAATTGCAACGCAAATGCCGCAAGGTAGCCGTGGTGGGGCAATCCATGGGTGCCGCCCTGGCCATGAATCTGGCGGCCCATTACCCATTTGATGCGCTGGTTACCCTGGCAGGATTTGTTTTTTTAACCGACTGGCGTTTGAAATTGCTGCCAGTAGCCCGGCACGTTTTGCGCTACCAGTACAAGTCCAAGGGACCGGACATTCACTCCAGGGAAGCGAAGAAAAGGAGCGCCTCCTACCACAAATATCCGGTGAAGAGCATCCAGCAACTACTGGCATTAATTGAACACGTACGGGGGGATTTACTGGATATTCACATTCCAACGTATTTAGTCCACGCCAAACGCGACCATGTTGTGCCGTATTCCAACCTGGACTACCTGTACAATCACATCGGTTCTAAAATCAAAAAACGACTGCTGGTGGAAAATTCATACCACATTGTCAGCGTGGATTATGACAAAGATTTAATATTTAAAGAATTGGACGCCTTTTTCAAAAAGTATTTATAATGTAAGAATACACTACGTTCGCTTTAGCATCCCTCTTCTTCTTCCCCTTCATGGAGCTGCATTTCCGGCGGCACTACCGGTTTTTGTGGCTGTGCTTGTATATTCGCGCCCCGTTCCACAGTTCGTGCCGTCGGACGATTCCACAATTGCTGATACCGTTGCAACTTGCCGGCATTCAATTGCTCCGCAGACGGAAATGAAAACGCTACAATCAAAGCAATAACCATCAGAACAATCGATAACACTGTAAGAATTTTTAAATTTTCGTTGTTCATACCCCATTCTCCTTTAAACGCGGTGGGGAATAGAAATTCCCCACCGCTGGTGTTTCCTTATTTGCATGCAGCGCAGGCAATGGCACAATCCGCGCAACTTGCCCATTCGTTCATCGAACCATCGTACAACCGCGCCGGTAATTTGGCAATTTCATTAAAAGCAAACCACCCAATAGAAGCGATATTCCCCGAATTACAAAAATGGATAGCAGGCGTACCCACGCCCTTTACTTTTGCCAGCGCTTTAATGGCATCTGCCGATTTGAAGGTCCAATCCGCATTAAAATACATCGTAAAGGGAATATTTATTGCGCCTTTAATGGTACCTGGCTTGGCCACCACTTTGTGTTTCTTCTTACCCAGATAGAAATCTGCCGGCCGGTCATCCACAAGATATTTGGCTTTTTTCACGTCTTCCAGAGTGGCCAGAGCGGTTTTATTGAAATCCTTTAACGTGATATTGCCTTTTTTGGTAATCGTCGGTACTTCGGTGGATACCTTATATCCGTTAGCTTTCCAGGCTTTTAAACCACCATCCAGCACGGAAACGTTCACCCCAAAGTTTTTTAAGGTGAAGTAAGTCCGGGTGGCATAATACACCATTTTCAACTTCGTATCCGGCCATACCACAATAACGTGGGAATTGTTGGAAATCCCCAGGTCCCGGAGGTACTGCTGTAATGCCGCCTTATCCGGCAACTCTGCCACCAATCCGTTCCGTTTGACTTCAATTTTTTTGAAGTCGGCCCGAATGGCCCCGGGGATATGCCCCTGCGCGTACACTTTGGCTGAGGACACATCCAGCACCACCACATTGGGCGCGTTTAAATTGTCATGAAGCCACTTGGCGAAAACCAGTGGTTGGGCATTACCAATTGTTGCAGCGGCAAACACAAAAATCAGAATAAGGTACAACCATTTTACGGACCGCATTTTTCTGCCCTCCTATTTTTCTCTATATATTGGAGGAGTTACGATACATTTATCTTTCTGCATGATTAACACAGTACCCAAATTATTTATACGGCAACGAAAGAGGAAATTCCTCCTTTTCTATTGCACCTTATTCTTCTATCGCACCTTCTATTAAACTTGCATGGTAATTCATTATTCAAAACTGACAAATTAATCTATACTTTATATATGTGAAGAACCCGCTCTGATACAACCTTCTAAATCTAAAGATTCCAAATACAAAAGCCTTTTCCACTTATTTCCTGCTATGCTACACGAACAACTGACCAAAAGTCTTTAATGGTAATATGTATATCATCCAAAGAACACATCTCTCTTAAAACCCGAAACATCCGCGTGTGACAATTAACATCCTTCATCTTCTTCTTCAGCTTCCTGCAAGACAATATGCCGTTTTTTAGGTTTTTGGGGTTTAGACTGCGCAGCTGTAACTCCGATTCCTCCTTTGTTAAAATATTGGGAAGCTGCTTTCCGGAAGCTAAACTGCAGTACTTCCGTATCCGAAGACAAATCACTGGGAGGATTGGGATTCAAAATAGCTTTTGCCCAGTAGTTTAAGCCACCAAGCAAATAATAACTATTAATGCCCAACGTTTTTAGAATAACCCAGGCTTGCGCGCTATAACGGTCACCATTAGAATAAAGAATGAGGGTTTTGGTCCTCCGAAGCCATTTTATGTTTTCTGGAGAAACCAACTGCCCCAGGGGTATATTTTCTGCGCCTTCAAGATGGTATTGCATATATTCATCTTTACGACGCAGGTCAATAATTGTAATACCCGGTTTTTTGTTAATAATCCAATCGGCTAATTGTTCTGCCGTCACATAATCACTCTGGCTTAAAATAGAATTAATAATATCCTGTGGGGAAAAACGTTGAAATTTTTTTTCTCCTGCAGGAGAGATTGCCAGTAAAAATCCAAGTAAAAGTAACACTAAAATGCCAACTTCTTTGGTGAATAGTTGTTTTAGTTTCATGACCTTCTCACCCCTAACAATTATTTTTATTATTCCATTGGTGTTTCACCTTCAATAATTTCACCGAATTTCTTTTCAATTAGTTCAGCTACTTTAAACAATCCCCATGCCATCAGAATAACTAAAAAGGCAACAACACCTGGTCGCCATCCTAACCATTCAGGTAGCGTTACCCTACCCATAGGATGGCCATTAATGAAATTTTGAACAAAAGGATATATCTCACCAAATATCCACATTCCAAATAACGCACCGCCCACATAAAACATTCCATCCAATTTCCCAATGGCACTGGCTACCAGAGAAGTTCCAGGACAAAATCCACCAATAACAAACCCTAAGCCCATTAGAACCCCACCCAGAATTTGTCCATTTAAAATGGTTGGTGGCACATATACTAAAGAAATGTCCAGAATTTCAGCCCAATTTAGATATAGCAATCCTACCATAGCCACAACGATAGCGGTAAACATGACTTTCAACACAGCCATATCCTTCAAATAGAATTGGTAAGCCAATTTTCTGGAATTGCCAAAGCCTGAACTTTCCAAAATGTAGCCAAATAACAATCCGATAATGAATGCGAAAATCAAGCTGGTATCAAATCCAAAATATCCCAATTTGTATAATGGTGCAATCATGATTTTTACCTCACATTATATCCATTGTTTACGCAAAAAATACGCGAACGCATATGCCGCAATAAACATTACCCAGAGGAAAATCCAGCTTCCCAAACTCAACGTGGCCCCTCCGGTAAGCCCCTGGCCACTGGTACATCCACGAGCAATACGTGCACCAATACCCATAGTCATTCCACCCAGAAAAGCTAATAGCCAGCGTCCTTTATTGGAAATGCGGGGTCCATGATCGGTTTTAAAGCCTAATCGGCCATGGATATAGCCTGATAAGAAACCACCAAAGAGGACACCCAGAATTTCAAATACCAACCAGGCTTTCAAGGGAGAACCACCTTTTAAATATTTGGCAAAATAAGGGTTAGCTTGAGCATGTTCAGGGCTGACTAATGATAAAATGTAGGTAACCAATCTCATTTCTCCGCCAGATGCTCCCAGGCCCCGTCCCATGATAAAAAAGGTCATCAATAACAAAAGGCCTAACATCAATCCAGCAAAATAAGGATTCCAATACGGTTTAGACTGCGGCTTTTTCATTAGGTTTCTCCTTTATCATTATTAGAACGAACTCAATTGTCCCGCTTGAACAAAAATAAATCGCATTAAAATGCCCCCAAATAAAATCAATACTGCTGCCACACGGGTTCGCTTTCCTAAATTGGATATTTCCAGTGTTTCCAAAATAGCGGGTATTATAATACCTAATCCCACAACCAAAACCCAAAACGAAGCAGTATAGGGACCACCTAAGAATAATTTAGCAGCTTGTATTTTCACTTCACTGGAAGCCAGTAATCCCATAAATAGATGGATGATAAAAAACAATTCAAGACTTATGGTCATCAAATCAATCTTGTTTAATAACAAATGTTCCTCATGATTTTTAGAAAGTAACATTAGAAATGCTAGACCTGTGGACAGACCGGATACTAAGAATAGAGGCCCTAAAATTGCAGAATTCCAGAAAGGACGGGCATTAAAAGCACTAAGTAATATTCCGGTATACATTCCTAAAATCATCGACAATACCATTAAAATCCAGGCCAGAAGCTTGCTCTTTTTTTGAGTATAGGAAACAACAGATTGAAAAACCGGATGCGGCCATCGCCATTTTGGAAATACCGATGTAATGTGCAACATCGCCCATAAGATACTCAAGGGTAATATAGTGATTAGGGTCCATGCCCCCCAAGACATAGGCGATTTCAATCGTAATGTCATATAAAATCGAAACAAATGGAGTTTATAATCCAGATCTAGAAATAATGCAAACATCCCAATTGCCAATAAAATAGGGGCCCAAATAGCTCCCAATCGAACAATAGCGGGATATTCCTCCTCTTTTCCGCGTAAATAATATAAAGCAGAAAAGAAGAGTAACCCTGCCACTAAGCCACCTAAAAACAAATAGGTTGGAATTTGCCAGTGCCAGATGGTTAAATATGGGTCAATCAAGTGGTTATGGCGTCCGCTAACGATCGTCACTTCGTGCATGGCTCGACCTCACTATTACGTTAAATAGAACACTTTGGGTTTAGTCCCCGCCTCTGGGTGCAATACATGATGATGGCGGGTCTTTAACAATTTGGATACTTCACTTTCCGGATCATCCAGATCACCAAAATGCATCGCATGTGTAGGGCAAACTTCCACACATGCTGGCAGCAAGCCTTCCTTCAAGCGATGTTCACAAAATGTACATTTATCCACATACCCTTCCGGATGGACATACCGGGCATCATAAGGGCAGGCTGCTATACATGCTTTACAACCAGTGCACTTATCCTTATCCACCAGTACAATTCCCCCTTCCACCACGTGGCTGGCGCCGGTAGGACAGCACCGAACACAAGGAGGATTTTCACAATGATTACATCGTTCGGATCGAATTTCCATATATAATTCCGGAAATAATCCCTGTACATCCTGCACAATCCAATCCCGACAATACCCCACCGGGACGTTATTCTCCGTCTGGCAGGCTACCACACAATCGCCACACCCGACACATCGTTGCGTATCAATTACCATTCCATATCGGGCCATGATGTCCTCCGTTATTGCTTAAGCGGTTAGCTTTTTTACTTTTCGAAATGTAACAAAATTGGTTCGTAAACCTGTTCCCCCCATAACGGGGTCCGTTTTTACTTTCGTAATTAATTTTGCGGTTGAAGCACCTTTTTTATAGGCGCGTTTTAAACGCCTATCCCAGTGACCAAAACCATGGACCATATAGACACAATCATGCCGGATGCGTTCGGTTACTTTTACACGGATTTTATTACTGCGCGCGCCATCCTGATTTTCTAATATCACATATTCCCCATTTTTAATGCCATGCAATTGGGCTACTGTCGGATGCACCCATACTTCATTCTCCTTCATCAATTGATATAATAGAGGATTATTGGTAGTACGGCTAAAGCTATGCATTGGTGCACGCCCATAAATCAATCGATAATACCCCTCTGGAGGTTCTTCGGGATGTTCATAAGTGGGTAAGGGATCAAACCCTGCAGCTTCCATTACGGTGGAATATAATTCGATCTTACCTGTGGGAGTTCTAAACCGCGGCTGAATACCTTCTTCAAAATAAATCGGCGTTTTTTGTTCGGGTAAACGAACCACCCCTTTCTTTTTTAGTTCCGCTAGCGATAAGCCAACTTGCTTAAGACGATAATCCAGATACTCTTCAATATCATTCCATGGGAACCATTTATCCAGCCCCAGACGATGTGCCAATTGTTTCGCCATCCACCAGGAAGGTTTGCTTTCCCACCTCGGCGGGAAAGCCGGGGCTCGCAATGCAATGGTAGGCATTTTCCCTTGAGAAATCCGTAAATCATCATACCGTTCCAGATATGTACATTCCGGTAATACCACATCCGCCCAGCCAGTAATTTCGGAGGGGATAATATCTATGACGGCAATGAAATCTAATTTCTGGATAGCATCAATAGTTTTTTGCGGTTCTGGCAGAGTCATTAAAAGATTTGTAGCATTTACCATCCAACCTTTGATTGGATGTGTAGCATTATCTCCTTGCAAAGTTACATCACGAAGCACATTTGTTGGTGCTTTACGTGCTAATGGATATTGATCTAGGGTTAAATCTTTCCAAGTCCACCGCGGCTCCGGGAAGGGTGGGAGAGGATATTTAGGTACCCGAGCTTTGTTTGGATAATAGTACCCTCCCCGTCTACCCCAGGAACCGAGCAAAGCGACTAGTATGGCTAATGCCCGTTCCCGTTGGGTATCGTTGCCATACCAAGTAACGTGGCGCCCGGGATGAATCAAAGTTGCCGGTTTTTGCATGGCCATCTCCCGAGCAGTTTGTCGAATGATATGAGGTTTGATTGTAGTAATTGGGTAAGCCCATTCCGGGGTGTAAGGCTGAATAAATTTCTTTAATTTATCAAAACCATAAGTATATTTTTCTACATATTCCTTATCATATAAATTTTCTTGAATCATTACATTGATCCAGGCCAGTAATAAAGCTAAATCTGTTCCCGGCCGAATGGGTAACCAATATTTTGATTTACTAGCTGCAGTGGAATAACGAGGATCCACTGTAATGATTGTTGCACCTCGAGCCACCGCGTCAGAAAATTCCTGAACCTGAGAATTCAACATATTTTCACCAATATGACTCCCTATCAATACAATACAACGCGCATTAGGGATATCAATCCGTTCTGGAGAACCAATTCCCTCTCCAAATGTTAAGCGAAATCCTTCCTCCCTGGGCCCACGGCATTGGGCATAAGAAGGTTCAGCAATTGTGTCAGAACCAAAAGCTTTGAATAACGGTTCAAAAAAACGGCTCCCAGAACCATGGGTAAACAACGCCATGCTTTCCGGACCATATTTATCCGCAATTTTCTTCATATTTTCTGCAATAAAATCCAATGCTTCTTCCCATGTTACTTGAACAAATTGTTGCTTTCCTCGCACAACCTTTCGCATTAAAGGATATTTTAATCGTTCGTTATCCGTATATGCCCCTATGCCACCTGTTCCCCGGGGACACAATCGTCCATTGCAATTCGGATCGTCTTTATGCCCAACGATCTTCCAAGGTTTGCCATCAACTTTGTATACCCAACCAGCACATTTCCAGAAACAAATCTCACAATATGTGGGACTCACTTCCAGGTTTCCCGGGGTATTAGGACCAACCAACGGTAAAGCATCAGCTTGAGGCCACTCGGACTCGGAAACAATAGCCTCCAGAGCTTTACCCCCAATTGCCAAACCCGCAACACCTATTCCACTAATTTTAAGAAACTCCCGCCGAGTAAACTTCGGACTCATATGAGTCTCCTTTTCGTTTTGGCCTTTAATTGGTTATAATTATCTTTTCGCATGTTTAAACCACTCTCGTCAAGTAATAGACATATTCAGAAAATATACCTGATTTTTTTTATTTTCATTTTCTCATTCACAATACTGTAAAATTTCACTCGTTCAATCATTCACAATGAAAAATAATTACTAAATAAATAAAACACAATATAAAATATTTTTTGTGAAATATATCCCAAATATTTTGGCCCAAAAACCGACTTTTCGTAAGGTTCACTAC